>NZ_LS483397.1:0-92500 GCF_900475595.1 Streptococcus uberis | reverse complement strand
TCACTATACATACTAGTACAGGAATATCAACCTGTTGGCCATCGGATACACCCTTCGGTCTCTCCTTAGGTCCCGACTAACCCAGGGCGGACGAGCCTTCCCCTGGAAACCTTAGTCTTACGGTGGACAGGATTCTCACCTGTCTTGCGCTACTCATACCGGCATTCTCACTTCTATGCGTTCCAGCACTCCTCACGGTATACCTTCTTCACACATAGAACGCTCTCCTACCATCCCCTAAGGGATCCACAGCTTCGGTAAATTGTTTTAGCCCCGGTACATTTTCGGCGCAGGGTCACTCGACTAGTGAGCTATTACGCACTCTTTGAATGAATAGCTGCTTCTAAGCTAACATCCTAGTTGTCTGTGCAACCCCACATCCTTTTCCACTTAACAATTATTTTGGGACCTTAGCTGGTGGTCTGGGCTGTTTCCCTTTCGACTACGGATCTTAGCACTCGCAGTCTGACTGCCGATTATATCTACTTGGCATTCGGAGTTTATCTGAGATTGGTAATCCGGGATGGACCCCTCACCCAAACAGTGCTCTACCTCCAAGAGACTTAACATCGACGCTAGCCCTAAAGCTATTTCGGAGAGAACCAGCTATCTCCAAGTTCGTTTGGAATTTCTCCGCTACCCACAAGTCATCCAAGCACTTTTCAACGTGCCCTGGTTCGGTCCTCCAGTGCGTTTTACCACACCTTCAACCTGCTCATGGGTAGGTCACATGGTTTCGGGTCTACAACATGATACTATGACGCCCTATTAAGACTCGGTTTCCCTACGGCTCCGTCTCTTCAACTTAACCTCGCATCATATCGTAACTCGCCGGTTCATTCTACAAAAGGCACGCTCTCACCCATTAACGGGCTCGAACTTGTTGTAGGCACACGGTTTCAGGTTCTATTTCACTCCCCTCCCGGGGTGCTTTTCACCTTTCCCTCACGGTACTGGTTCACTATCGGTCACTAGAGAGTATTTAGGGTTGGGAGATGGTCCTCCCAGATTCCGACGAGATTTCGCGTGTCTCGCCGTACTCAGGATACTGCTAGGGCTAAAGTCAATTTTAAATACGAGGCTGTTACTCTCTTTGGCTTACCTTCCCAGGTAATTCTTCTATTAACTTTATGTCCCACTTCGCAGTCCTACAACCCCGAGGAGTAAACTCCTCGGTT
Organism: Streptococcus uberis; assembly: GCF_900475595.1. Classification (NCBI taxonomy): domain Bacteria; kingdom Bacillati; phylum Bacillota; class Bacilli; order Lactobacillales; family Streptococcaceae; genus Streptococcus; species Streptococcus uberis. The sequence goes on along the minus strand of NZ_LS483397.1, from coordinate 91,322 downwards.
TGCCCTCCTGCCGTTTCGCTCGCCGCTACTAAGGCAATCGCGTTTGCTTTCTCTTCCTGCAGCTACTTAGATGTTTCAGTTCACTGCGTCTTCCTTCTCATGACCTTAACAGTCATGGATGACATGCATTACATGCCGGGTTCCCCCATTCGGACATCTCTGGATCAGCGCTTACTTACAGCTCCCCAAAGCATTTCGTCGTTAGTCACGTCCTTCTTCGGCTTCTAGTGCCAAGGCATCCACCGTGCGCCCTTATTAACTTAACCTTATTTCCAGTCCTTAGACCTTCTTGATTTTTTTTAATATGTTCGCGTTTATCTTTTTTTCGGTTTATTTCTTGTTACTTTTCTACAATCATTTTCATGATCGTGGAATTTGATATAGATATTCAATTTTCAATGGACTATACTAAGATACAATGAAACTTCACTTCTATTAAGGTCAGTTGAACTGTATCCTATGGAGCCTAGCGGGATCGAACCGCTGACCTCCTGCGTGCAAAGCAGGCGCTCTCCCAGCTGAGCTAAGGCCCCACAGTTTGTCTCTGCGTCTTGCAAGACCTCTCAAAACTAAATAAGACTTAACCAACGTGTTCCTTATCCTTAGAAAGGAGGTGATCCAGCCGCACCTTCCGATACGGCTACCTTGTTACGACTTCACCCCAATCATCTATCCCACCTTAGGCGGCTGGCTCCTAAAAGGTTACCTCACCGACTTCGGGTGTTACAAACTCTCGTGGTGTGACGGGCGGTGTGTACAAGGCCCGGGAACGTATTCACCGCGGCGTGCTGATCCGCGATTACTAGCGATTCCGACTTCATGTAGGCGAGTTGCAGCCTACAATCCGAACTGAGATTGGCTTTAAGAGATTAGCTTGCCGTCACCGGCTTGCGACTCGTTGTACCAACCATTGTAGCACGTGTGTAGCCCAGGTCATAAGGGGCATGATGATTTGACGTCATCCCCACCTTCCTCCGGTTTATTACCGGCAGTCTCGCTAGAGTGCCCAACTTAATGATGGCAACTAACAATAGGGGTTGCGCTCGTTGCGGGACTTAACCCAACATCTCACGACACGAGCTGACGACAACCATGCACCACCTGTCACCGATGTACCGAAGTAAAGCTCTATCTCTAGAGCGGGCATCGGGATGTCAAGACCTGGTAAGGTTCTTCGCGTTGCTTCGAATTAAACCACATGCTCCACCGCTTGTGCGGGCCCCCGTCAATTCCTTTGAGTTTCAACCTTGCGGTCGTACTCCCCAGGCGGAGTGCTTAATGCGTTAGCTCCGGCACTAAGCCCCGGAAAGGGCCTAACACCTAGCACTCATCGTTTACGGCGTGGACTACCAGGGTATCTAATCCTGTTTGCTCCCCACGCTTTCGAGCCTCAGCGTCAGTTACAGACCAGAGAGCCGCTTTCGCCACCGGTGTTCCTCCATATATCTACGCATTTCACCGCTACACATGGAATTCCACTCTCCCCTTCTGCACTCAAGTTTGACAGTTTCCAAAGCGAACTATGGTTAAGCCACAGCCTTTAACTTCAGACTTATCAAACCGCCTGCGCTCGCTTTACGCCCAATAAATCCGGACAACGCTCGGGACCTACGTATTACCGCGGCTGCTGGCACGTAGTTAGCCGTCCCTTTCTGGTTAGTTACCGTCACGTAATGGATTTTCCACTCCCATTACCGTTCTTCTCTAACAACAGAGCTTTACGATCCGAAAACCTTCTTCACTCACGCGGCGTTGCTCGGTCAGGGTTCCCCCCATTGCCGAAGATTCCCTACTGCTGCCTCCCGTAGGAGTCTGGGCCGTGTCTCAGTCCCAGTGTGGCCGATCACCCTCTCAGGTCGGCTATGTATCGTCGCCTTGGTAAGCCGTTACCTTACCAACTAGCTAATACAACGCAGGTCCATCTCATAGTGAAGCATTTGCCCCTTTTAAATAGGGTACATGTGTACCCTATTGTCATGCGGTATTAGCTATCGTTTCCAATAGTTATCCCCCGCTATGAGGTAGGTTACCTACGCGTTACTCACCCGTTCGCAACTCCTTAGACCAGTGCAAGCACCAGTCCTCAGCGTTCTACTTGCATGTATTAGGCACGCCGCCAGCGTTCGTCCTGAGCCAGGATCAAACTCTCATTTTAGTTTGAACTTACTCGTTCGTTTCTGTCGCTGACAGATTTATTGTGTTTCTTAATTGACAGGTAATATGCGCTAACATATCACCCTCACGTTTGGTTTCTTTGTCTTATTCAGTTCTCAAAGGTCTTTGGTCTCTTGCGAGACAACTATTATATTCTATCAGGTTACGAGCCGTTTGTCAATAGATTTTTTCTTTTTTATTTCTTTTTTATCCATCAACTTGCGCTTTCTGACAGCTTTATTAGTATACCCACTTCTCTTTCTATTGTCAATAGAATATTACTGTTTTTTTACATTTTTTTAAATTTTTTTATGATTACTCTTGAAAACATGACATGAGTTGTAATTTTATCACATTTGGACATATTTTGCATTTTAAGCACTCTTTGATTAATCCATATACTTTTGTTTGATACGCAAAAACGCCTGCTTGCGAAATAAGCCTATTTTTAGGTTCATTTCGTAAACAAGCGTTACCTTCTACAATATGATGAGTGTTCCCGCTAGGAAAATTCCTAGCGGTAGACCAGAGCTAGACTAAGAATAGAAATAATCCCATTCCACCATCATAACACTCAACAAAATTGATAAAAATTATACTAATTCGATGATTGCCATTGGAGCAGCATCTCCACGGCGCGGTTCTGTTTTAAGAATACGAGTGTATCCACCATTACGTTCAGCATAACGAGGTGCGATTTCATTGAAAAGTTTTTGAAGTGCTGAAGTAGATGTATACTTATCAGTAGCTTCATCATAGTTTTCTGATGCGATTTCATTACGTACATAAGCTGCTGCTTGACGACGAGCATGAAGATCACCACGTTTACCAAGTGTAATCATTTTTTCAACTGTTTTACGGATTTCTTTTGCACGTGCTTCAGTTGTTACAATAGATTCGTTGATTAAAAGATCAGTCGTTAAATCACGAAGCATTGCTTTACGTTGTGAGCTAGTGCGTCCTAGTTTACGGTAAGCCATTTTGTCCTCCTATATTATTTATCGTTTTTTAGTCCGAGACCTAAATCAGCAAGTTTAACCTTAACTTCTTCAAGACTCTTGCGTCCGAGGTTACGGACTTTCATCATTTCAGGCTCAGATTTCTCTGTTAGATCAAATACAGTATTAATCCCTGCACGTTTCAAACAGTTATAAGAGCGTACGGATAAATCAAGTTCCTCAATTGTGCGATCAAGTACTTTTTCATCGTTCACTTTTTCAGTTTCCTTCATAACATCTGTTGCTTTGGCAACTTCAGTTAAATCCGTGAAAAGATTTAAGTGTTCAATTAAAACTCGAGCAGAAAGTCCTAATGCATCTTCAGGAATGATTGTTCCATTTGTCATGATTTCAATCGTTAATTTATCAAAGCCGTCATTGCTACCGACACGAGCAGGTTCAACTTGATAGTTAACTTTTTTAACTGGCGTGTAGATTGAATCAACAGCCAAAGTCCCAACAGGTGCATCATCTTTTTTATTGCCTTCTGCAGGTACATAACCACGTTTTTTAGCAACAGTCATTGTCGCTTTAAGGGAATGTCCTTCAGCAATGGTAAAGAGATAATGATCTGGGTTAACAAGTTCAATGTCGCTATCAGTTAAAATATCTCCAGCTGTCACTTCCGCTGGCCCTTCAACATCAAGTTCGATCATCTTTTCGTCTTCTACGTAAGATTTTACAGCAAGTCCCTTAATGTTAAGGATTATTTGCATGACATCTTCACGTACACCTGGGATTGTATCAAATTCGTGTAATACTCCATCAAATTTAATTGATGTTACTGCTGCACCTGGAAGTGAAGACAAGAGTACACGACGAAGAGAATTACCTAGAGTTGTTCCGTAACCACGTTCTAGCGGTTCGATGACAAATCTTCCGTAATCTTTATTTTCATCAATTTTTGTTATTGTTGGTTTTTCAAACTCAATCATTTATTCACCCCTCGAAACGAAACTTGTGTACTATATAGTTTATGATTATACACGACGACGTTTTGGAGGACGAGCACCGTTATGCGGCACAGGAGTCACGTCACGAATAGCAGTCACTTCAAGACCTGCAGCAGCAAGTGCACGAATAGCAGATTCACGACCTGAACCAGGACCTTTTACAGTAACTTCAACAGTTTTAAGTCCGTGTTCTTGCGCAGATTTCGCAGCAGCTTCCGCAGCCATTTGAGCAGCAAAAGGTGTTGATTTACGAGAACCTTTAAAACCTAAAGCACCAGCTGATGACCATGCAAGAGCATTACCGTGAACATCTGTAATCATAACAATAGTGTTGTTAAATGTAGCGTGAATATGGGCAACACCAGATTCGATGTTCTTTTTCACACGACGTTTACGTGTTGGTTTAGCCAATTTCTTTACCTCCTATTTTATTTTTTCTTACCTGCAATCGCGGTAGCTTTACCTTTACGAGTGCGAGCGTTGTTTTTTGTATTTTGTCCACGGACAGGTAGTCCACGACGATGACGAATTCCACGATATGATCCGATTTCCATCAAACGTTTAATGTTCAAGTTCACTTCACGACGAAGGTCACCTTCAACTTTGATTGAATCGATTTCGCGACGAATTGCATCTTCTTGATCTGATGTTAAATCTTTAACACGAACATCTTCTGAGATTCCAGCAGCAGCTAAGATTTTTTTAGATGTTGCAAGACCAATACCATAAACATATGTAAGTGAAATTACTACGCGTTTATCATTTGGAATATCAACTCCAGCTATACGAGCCATTTTTTCTCCTTTCTATATTATCCTTGACGTTGTTTGTGTTTTGGATTTGTTGGACAAATTACCATAACACGACCGTTACGACGAATTACTTTACAGTATTCGCAAATTGGTTTAACCGATGGTCTTACCTTCATGTTTTAATCCCTCCAATTATTTCGATTATTTAAAGCGGTATGTGATACGTCCACGTGTTAAGTCATATGGACTCATTTCTACTGTCACACGATCACCAACTAAAATACGAATGTAATTTTTACGGATTTTTCCTGAAACAGTTGCTAGAATTTGGTGTCCATTTTCTAATTCAACAGTAAACATTGCATTAGGCATCGTTTCAACAACTTTACCTTCAATTTCAATCACGTCTTCTTTTGCCACGCAAAAGTACCCCCTAAATTTCGATTTGATGTCCTCTGAGCACAGAGGTAACAATTATAAGTCAGACTAGCCTATTATAGCACTTCATATCAACTTTAGCAAGTTATTTATTTAGATTTTACGCTAAGCTTTCAATGACTTTTTTGATATCAACAAAAACTTCTGAAATTTCTTGATTTCCTTGGATATCATGAACAATTCCACTCTTACGATAATGATCAATGATTGGCTGACCTTGTGCGATATTAACATCTAAACGACGTTTAACGGTTTCAGGTTTGTCATCTTCTCGTTGATAATAGTCGTTTTCGTCATAATCACCTGCAGGTGGGTTAAAGATTTTATGGAATGTTTCACCCGTTTTTTTATGGATGATACGACCACTTAGTCTCTCTACAAGTGAATTAGGATCCACATCAATATTAACGACACCATTTAATTTCAAACCAAGATCAGCAAGTGTTGCATCTAAGGCATGTGCTTGGTCAATGGTACGTGGATAACCGTCAAGCAAGAAACCTTTTTCCTTGATATCGTCCTGTGATAAACGTTCTTTTACGATACCATTAGTAACTTCATCTGGTACTAAATCACCTTTATCAATGTAAGATTTTGCTAACAAACCCATTTCAGTTTGATTAGCCATGGCAGCACGGAACATATCACCTGTTGAAATATGAATGACACCAAACTCTTCAACAATTTTAGCTGCTTGAGTACCTTTACCTGCACCTGGTAAACCCATAATTAATAGATTCATGTCAGTCTCCTCTTTGACTTTAAAATAATGAAATGAAATGTTTCATTTAGTTTTTGTTTTCAAATGATGATAAGAAACGATAAATCTCATACCATCATCTGAAAACAAAATAGTAGGTTGACAAGGTCAACCTATATACTATTCTGCTGTATTCATAAATCCGACATATTTTCTTTTCAGAAGATAGCCTTCAAGTTGTTTCATTCCTTCAATGCCCGTTGATATCAAAATGAGTAAACTTGTTCCACCTAAGGCAATGCCTGAGGATAAATTAAGTGTTTGCTGCGCTGCTATTGGCGCAAGCGAAATAAACGCAAGGAAAATCGAGCCAACCGTTGCTAATTTTTTCAGCAAGGATGACATATATTGCTCTGTTTCTCTTCCAGGTCTAACGCTCGGGATATAAGAAGAGTTCTTCTGTAGATTTTCAGCTGTTTTCTCAGGATTTACTTGGACAAAGGTATAGAAGAATGAGAACAAGATTATTAGAAATGCGTAAACAATCATTCCGGTTGGGGTTTGATAGTTTAGCAATTCTTGTAATTTGGTTAACCATGGAATATCTCTACCATTTTGGAAAAACGGAATAAGAGTACTTGGGATTGTAGTAATCGAGCTCGCAAAGATAACGGGAATAACGCCAGCTGGATTAACCTTTAAGGGAAGATACGAACTTGTTGGTGCACCCTGAACAAGTTTTGTATATTGGATTGGGATTTTGTATTCTGCTTGTTGAACAAATGTTGTAAAGAAAACAATGGCTAGTACCGCTAAAATTAAGATACCAACGACAAGATAGGATGATTGAACATCGCCCGATTTGACATTGACAAAATAATCTTCGTGAACTGTCGCTATGGCATTTGGAATAGATGAAATGATACCTGCAAAGATGATCATTGAAACACCATTTCCAAATCCTTTATCTGTAATTTGTTCCCCAAGCCAGGTTACAATAACACTTCCTGTTGTCAATAGTGCACCAATTAACAAGTATGTTTTGACATTTGGTGTCGACACCAGAGCTACACTCGATAAGGTGTTGAACCCTGCTGTAATACCTATTGATTGAACAAATGCTAGAACTAAAGAGATGTAACGAGTAGCTTGATTAAGCTTACGTCTACCAACTTCGCCTTGTTTGCCCCATTCAACGAATTTTGGCAAAATATCCATTTGCAATAATTGAACAACAATGGAAGCAGTAATGTAAGGACTTACCCCCATTGAGAAAACTGAGAAGTTTCTCATGGCATTACCACTTACCAAGTTCAACATATTAAGAAAGGGAAGATCACTCAGTTGCTCTAAGCTCTTGGCATTTACACCAGGAACCGTTATATGTGTACCGATTCGGAATACGAGAATGATAAAGATCGTATAGAGTATTTTATGTCTAACTGTCTTTACCTTCAGTGCATCTTTTAGTATTTTTAAGAACATAATGAGTTACCCCTCATTAGATGACTTCGATTGAACCACCATTAGCAGTAATTGCTGCTTCAGCAGATTTTGAGAATTTTGCTGCTTTAACAGTCAATTTTTTAGTCAATTCGCCATTACCAAGAATTTTAACGCCTGATTTTTCAGCACGAACGATTCCAGCTTCTTTAAGAACAACTGGAGTTACTTCAGTACCATCTTCAAAAACGTTTAATTGATCAAGGTTAACAAGAGCATACTCTTTAGTGTTGATGTTTGAGAATCCACGTTTTGGCATACGACGGAACAATGGAGTTTGTCCACCTTCAAAACCTAAACGAACGCCTCCACCACTACGAGATTTTTGACCTTTTTGTCCGCGTCCAGATGTTTTACCGTTACCTGATGAAGTACCACGACCTACGCGATTGCGTACTTTACGAGAGCCTTCAGCAGCTTTTAATTCATGAAGTTTCATTTTTTCTCCTTTTTTGTAAAATGCTAGCGCCCCTAAGGGGGGAAAGGACTCCCCATAGGAACTCGCCTATACATATAATCAACTATAAGTCGCAGGGGATAATCCATACGACTTAAAACATTTTATTTTACTTCTTCAACAGTCACTAAGTGAGAGATTGCTGTAACCATACCACGCATTGCAGCATTATCTTCTTTAATAACTGATGAGTTTAATTTACCAAGTCCAAGAGCTTTAACAGTTTTACGTTGTTCTGGTTTACGCCCGATTGGAGACTTAGTCAAAGTAATTTTAATTTGAGCCATTATAATCTCCTTTCTTAAGCTAAGTCAGAAACAGAAACGCCACGTAAAGCAGCAACTTCTTCTGCACGTTTAAGTTGTTTCAACCCTTCAACAGTTGCACGAACGATGTTGATTGGTGTATTCGATCCAAGTGATTTAGAAGTAATATCAGCAATACCTGCTAATTCCACAACGGCACGTACAGCACCACCTGCGGCAACTCCAGAACCTTCAACAGCTGGTTTTAACAATACTTTTGCTCCACCATAGTTAACAAAAACTTCATGTGGAATTGTTGTACCAACCATTGGTACTTCAACCAAATTCTTTTTAGCAGCTTCTACTGCTTTACGAATAGCTTCAGGTACTTCTTGAGCTTTACCTGTACCGAAACCTACACGTCCGTTACCATCACCAACAACTACAAGTGCTGCAAAACGAAGACGACGTCCACCTTTAACAACTTTTGTAACACGGTTAATCGCAACAACGCGTTCTTCAAGTTCAACTGCATTATCTTTAAATGCCATTTTTTTGTGTCCTCCCTATTAGAATTTCAATCCGTTTTCACGAGCTGCATCAGCTAATGCTTTTACACGTCCGTGATAGAGATATCCACCGCGGTCAAACACCACTTCAGAAATACCTTTAGCCACTGCACGTTCAGCAACAAGTTTGCCGACTACAACGGCTTGTTCTGTTTTTGTTCCTTTTGAAACGTCTTTATCAAGAGTTGATGCACTTGCGAGCGTTACACCCGCTACGTCATCAATAACTTGAGCGTAGATGCCTGTATTAGAACGGAATACGTTCAAACGTGGGCGTTCTGCAGTTCCAGAGAGTTTTCCGCGAACGCGACGGTGGCGTTTTTGGCGGGTTTTGTTTTTATCTGGTTTTGAAATCACAATTTTCACCTCTTAATTAATTTAAATATATTTCGCAACAAAATGGAAATAAAAGGTTGGTTTTTTCTTGAAAATTTGGAAAAAACCATTACTCCTATTATTTACCAGTTTTACCTTCTTTAAGACGTACATATTCACCAACGTAACGAATACCTTTACCTTTATAAGGTTCTGGTGAACGTAGGCTACGGATATACGCAGCAGTTTGACCAACAAGTTCTTTACTGATCCCTTCTACAGCGATTGTAGTTGGAGTTGCAACAGTAAAAGTGATTCCTTCTGGTGCTTCTACTTCATCTTGGTGTGATTTACCAACTGAAAGTACTAATTTGTTGCCTTGAAGTTGAGCGCGGTAACCGACACCCTTCATTTCAAGCTCTTTTTTGAATCCTTCAGAAACACCTTGTACCATGTTATTTAACAAAGCACGAGTTGTTCCGTGAATAGTTTTCATTTCTTTTGAGTCGTTAGGACGAGAAACAGTAATTTCAGTTCCTTCAACTTTAATTTCAATGTTTTTGTTAAACTCACGAGTGAGTTCGCCTTTAGGACCTTTAACTGTTACGACGTTATTGTCGTTTTTAAGTTCAACACCTGCAGGCATAGTGATAATTTTATTACCAATACGTGACATGTTTTTTTCTCCTGTTAAATTGTCAAGCCATTTAGGCTAGTTTTCACGGGGGTTGATTATTTGTGGGTTTCAAGTCCAAAATGTACCTAGGCAGAGCATTGCAGACAGTACCGAGGTACGGCAAGATGATCTAACGACGATACATGAAGGAATTGAAGGTCACAAATTACCAAACGTATGCGATCACTTCCCCACCAACATTTTTTTGGCGAGCTTCTTTGTCAGTCAAAAGACCTTCAGAAGTTGAAATGATAGCAATTCCAAGTCCGTTAAGAACTTTAGGAACATCTTCACGTTTTGAATAAACACGAAGTCCCGGTTTTGAAATACGTTTCAAGTTTGTGATAACGCGTTCGCCGTTTTGACCATATTTAAGAAATACACGAATGATTCCTTGTTTATCGTCTTCAATAACTTCAACGTTTTTTACAAAACCTTCACGTTTAAGGATTTCAGCAATCCCTTTTTTGATGTTTGAAGCAGGTACTTCTAACACTTCATGTTTTGCTAGGTTAGCATTACGAATACGTGTTAAAAAGTCTGCAATTGGGTCAGTCATAACCATTTTATTTTCTCCTCTTACTAGTAGTTTGATTAAATCACTTGCTAGTTAATGTTGCCTTTAGGCAAAAGCCTTATCCAAAATGAATTCTTTCAGACAGGAACTTTTATGTATTTACTATTTAGTTTACAAAGCATTTTGCCTTGCTAAACGTCTTTTTACCAAGAAGCTTTTACAACACCTGGAATTTGACCTTTGTATGCCAATTCACGGAAGCAAACACGGCAAAGTTTAAACTTGCGGTAAACTGAATGTGGACGTCCACATTTTTCACAGCGAGTATAGGCTTGCGTAGAGTGTTTCGCAGGACGTTTGTTTTTAGCAATCATAGATTTTTTAGCCAATTTATTTACCCCCTATTATTTTGCAAAAGGCATTCCAAGGCCTTTAAGCAATTCACGTGATTCTTCGTCAGTATTTGCAGTAGTGACGATTACAATATCAAGACCACGTACTTTATCAACATCATCGAAGTTGATTTCTGGGAAGATAAGTTGCTCTTTCACTCCAAGAGTGTAGTTTCCACGACCATCAAATGATTTAGTTGGAACACCATGGAAGTCACGAACACGAGGAAGTGACACGGTAACTAATTTGTCTAGGAATTCGTACATACGTTCGCCACGAAGTGTAACTTTCGCACCGATCGCAACACCTTCACGAAGACGGAAGCCAGCGATTGATTTCTTAGCTTTAGTAATAAGTGGTTTTTGACCTGAAATAAGCTCTAATTCTGCAGCAGCTTTTTCTAGGTTTTTTGCGTTAGATACAGCATCACCAACACCCATGTTAAGAACGATTTTCTCAACTTTTGGCACAGCCATAACTGTTGTGTAATTGAATTTCTCTGACAACGCAGGGATTACTTCGTTAGTATATTTTTCTTTTAAACGATTTGCCATTATGCTTCTCCTTTCCTTCGTGATTAATCAAGCACTTCGCCTGATTTTTTGCTGTAACGAACTTTTTTGCCGTCAACAACTTTATAACCAACACGTCCTGCAACACCATTTTTATCAAGAACTTGTACGTTTGATACATGGATTGGAGCTTCTTTTTCTACAATTGCTCCTTGAGGATTTTCTGCGTTAGGTTTTTGGTGTTTTTTAATCATACCAACACCTTCAACAACAACTTTGTTAACTTTTGGAAGAGCTTTAAGAACTACAGCTTCAGTTCCTTTATCTTTACCTGCAATAACGCGAACTTTGTCGCCTTTTTTTACAAACATTTGAGTTTTTCTCCTATTAATTTCTTACGCCCAACGGGCACCCTAGGAAAACCTAGGGGACTTAGTTTGTTTAATTTTAAAAATTAAAGAACTTCTGGTGCAAGTGAAACGATCTTCATGTATCCAGCTTCACGCATTTCACGTGCAACAGGACCAAAGATACGAGTTCCGCGAGGAGTTTTGTCATCACGGATAATTACTGCAGCATTGTCGTCAAATTTGATGTAAGAACCGTCTGGACGGCGTGCACCAGTTTTTGTACGAACGATAACTGCTTTCACAACGTCACCTTTTTTAACTGCTCCACCAGGAGTAGCTTGTTTTACAGAAGCAACGATTACATCACCGATGTTAGCGAATTTACGTCCTGAACCACCAAGTACTTTGATAGTTAAGATTTCACGGGCACCGCTATTATCAGCAACTTTTAAGCGAGTTTCTTGTTGAATCATTTCAATTTTCTCCTTTTAGTTTGATTAGATAATAACAGCTTCTTCCAATACCTCTACAAGACGGAAGTGTTTTGTAGCTGATAGTGGACGAGTTTCCATGATACGAACGATATCGCCTTCTTTAGCGATGTTTTTCTCATCATGTGCTTTATATTTTTTAGAATAGTTGATACGTTTACCATAGACTGGGTGGTTACGTTTTGTTTCAACTATAACAGTAATTGTTTTATCCATTTTGTCAGATACAACACGTCCAACAAGGGTTCTACGTTGATTACGTTCCATTATTAGAATTTCTCCTTTCCCAATCTATTATTTCATTTCAGATTGCACAGTTTTAACACGTGCAATTTGTTTTTTAACTTCGTTTAAGCGAGCAGTTTGATCAAGTTGACCAGCTGCAGCTTGGAAACGAAGGTCGAAAAGTTCTTTTTTAAGTTCGTTTTCTTTTTTAGCTAGTTCTTCTTGAGACAAGCCACGAAGCTCAGCAACAAACTTTTTGATTTCTTCAAGTTTCATGTCTTCTCCTTATTCTGCTTCACGTTTCACGAATTTTACTTTAACTGGTAATTTGTGGCCAGCAAGACGGAAAGCTTCGCGTGCAACTTCTTCAGAAACACCAGCAATTTCAAACATTACTTTACCACGCTTAACTGGTGATACCCAACCTTCAGGAGCACCTTTACCAGAACCCATACGAACCCCGATAGCTTTAGCAGTGTAAGATTTGTGAGGGAAAATTTTAATCCATACTTTACCACCACGTTTCATGTAACGAGTCATTGCGATACGGGCAGCTTCGATTTGACGGTTAGTGATCCATGAGCTAGTAGTAGCTTGTAGACCGTATTCACCAAATGATACTTCTTTTCCACCTTTTGCTTCACCGCGCATTTTCCCACGGAATTCACGACGGTGTTTAACACGTTTAGGTACTAACATATGTTATTTGCCTCCTTTAGTGTTTTTACGAGCTGGAAGAACTTCACCACGATAAATCCAAACTTTAACACCAAGTTTACCATATGTAGTATCTGCTTCTTCCCAAGCGTAATCGATATCTGCACGAAGCGTATGAAGAGGAACTGTTCCCTCTGAATAACCTTCAGCACGAGCGATATCTGCACCGTTCAAACGTCCAGAAACTTGAGTTTTGATTCCTTTAGCTCCGGCACGCATAGTACGTTGGATAGCTTGTTTTTGTGCACGACGGAAAGCAACACGTTGCTCTAATTGACGAGCAATGTTTTCACCAACTAGGTGAGCATCAAGATCTGGTGATTTGATTTCAATAATGTTGATGTGCACTTGTTTTCCAGTTAATTTATTAAGTTGAGCACGTAGTGCGTCAACGTTCGCTCCACCTTTACCGATAACCATACCTGGTTTAGCAGTATGTAGTGAAACAATAACTTTGTTAATTGCGCGTTCAATTTCAATTGTTGAAACTGAAGCTTCTGCTAATTCTTTTTGAATGAATTTACGGATTGCAAGATCTTCATGAAGGTAATCCGCGTATTCTTTTTCAGCATACCATTTCGCATCCCAGTCACGGATGATACCGACACGCATACCAATTGGATGTACTTTTTGACCCACGATTTTACCTCCTTATTTTTCTGCTACAACTACAGTTACGTGAGTTGTACGTTTGTTGATTGGTGATGCTGAACCTTTCGCACGTGGACGGAAACGTTTCATTGTTGGTCCTTCGTTTGCGAATGTTTCAGATACTACCAAGTTAGCTTTTTCCAAACCAAAGTTATTTTCTGCATTTGCAATAGCTGAGTTAAGAGTTTTCTCAATAACACGAGCTGCTTTGTTTGGAGTGAATTTTAAGATTGCGATTGCGTCAGCAACTTTCTTACCACGGATAAGATCAAGTACTAAACGTGTTTTACGAGGTGAAACACGCACTGTACGAGCCATTGCTTTAGCTGAAGTAATTTCTGCCATTGTGTCCTCCTCCTATTAACGACGTGTTTTCTTGTCGTCAGCTGCGTGACCTTTGTAAGTACGAGTTGGTGCAAATTCACCAAGTTTGTGACCTACCATGTCTTCTTGAATGTAAACAGGTACATGTTTACGTCCATCATAAACTGCGATTGTATATCCGATGAAACTTGGGAAAATCGTTGAACGACGTGACCAAGTTTTAATTACTTTTTTCTTTTCGTCATTTGCTTGAGCTTCAACTTTTTTCATCAAATGCTCATCGACGAAAGGTCCTTTTTTAAGACTACGTCCCATTTTGTAGTTTTCTCCTTTAAATAATGTACCACAACGGCTTGCCTAAGTTGAAGACTACCGAGTTGGCGGAAGTTAAATAAGTTAATTCACTAACAATTATTTTTCGTTACGACGACGAATAATAAGTTTGTCAGATTTAGCTTTCTTATTACGTGTTTTAAGACCAAGAGCTGGTTTACCCCATGGAGTTGATGGTGCTTTACGACCAACCGGTGCTTTACCTTCACCACCACCGTGTGGGTGATCATTAGGGTTCATTACAGAACCACGAACTGTTGGGCGAACACCTTTCCAACGGTTACGTCCAGCTTTACCAATGTTTACAAGAGATTGTTGCTCATTACCAACAGAACCAATTGTAGCACGGCAAGTTCCTAAAATCATACGAACTTCACCAGATTGAAGGCGAACAAGAACGTATTTACCTTCTTGACCTAATACTTGAGCAGATGCTCCAGCAGCACGAACAAGCTCTCCACCTTTACCAGGTTTCATTTCAATGTTGTGAATTACTGTACCAACTGGAATGTTAGCAAGTGGTAAAGCGTTACCGATTTTGATATCTGCTTCAGGACCTGAAATGATACGTTGACCAACTTCAAGACCTTTAGGTGCAATGATATAAGCTTTCACACCATCTGTATAGTGTACTAATGCAATGTTAGCAGTACGGTTTGGATCGTACTCGATTGTTTTAACTACTGCTTCAACATTATCTTTATTACGTTTAAAATCAATCACACGGTAATGACGTTTGTGTCCACCACCTTGGTGACGAACAGTAATACGACCATTGTTGTTACGACCAGCTTTGTTTTTAAGAGAAACAAGCAATGATTTCTCAGGCGTGCTTGTTGTGATTTCAGCAAAATCCAAAGAAGTCATGTTACGACGGCCATTTGTCGTTGGTTTATAAACTTTAATACCCACGTTATTTCCTCCTTAGATTATTCAGCTTCAGCTGCGAACAACTCGATTGCTTTTGAATCAGCTGTAAGAGTGATGATAGCTTTTTTAGTTTTTGAAGTAAATCCTGTGTAACGACCAACGCGTTTTGCTTTTGGTTTTACAGTTACAGTGTTTACATTTGCAACTTTAACCCCTTCAAATGCAGCTTCTACAGCTTGTTTGATTAAGAGTTTGTGTGCACGAGTATCAACTTCAAATGTATATTTCCCTTCTTCAAGAGCATACATTGATTTTTCAGTGATAACAGGTTTTTTAATTACGTCGTACAAATTCATTATGCAAGAACCTCCTCAATAGTAGAGATTGCTTCTTTAGTAACAAGAAGTTTATCGCTGTTTACGATATCAAGAACACTTGCAGTTGTTGCTGTCGCAACTTTAACGTTTGGAAGGTTACGAGCAGAAAGTGCTGCAAATTCATTTCCTTCTTCAACGATAACAAGTACTTTTGAATCAATGCTTAGCGCTGAAAGCACTTTTGCAAATTCAGCAGTTTTTGGCGCTGCAAATGAAAGGCCTTCTACAGCTACAAATTTATCTTCAGCAACTTTTGCTGAGTAAACTGATTTCAAAGCAAGGCGACGAACTTTTTGTGGAAGTTTGTATCCATATGAACGTGGAGTTGGTCCGAAGACAACACCACCACCACGCCATTGTGGTGAGCGGATAGAACCTTGACGAGCACGTCCAGTTCCTTTTTGACGCCATGGTTTACGTCCGCCACCTGATACTGCTGAACGGTTTTTAACCGCATGAGTACCTTGGCGAAGGCTAGCACGTTGGCTAATTACAACATCAAAAACAACTGATTCGTTTGGTTCGATACCGAAGATAGCATCATTTAATTCAACAGAGCTAACTTCTTTACCAGTTTGGTCAAATAGTTTTACGTTTGCCATTTTAACTGTTTTCTCCTTTCGTATTATTTAGCAGCCTTAACTGCTGATTTGATAGTGATAAGAGATTTCTTAGCACCTGGTACGTTACCTTTGATAAGAATAACGTTTTTCTCTGGGATAACTTGTACAATTTCAAGATTTTGAATTGTTACACGGTTACCACCCATACGTCCTGCCAAGTGTTTGTTTTTGAAAACACGGTTTGGCGCAACAGGTCCCATTGAACCTGGACGACGATGGTAGCGAGAACCGTGAGCCATTGGTCCGCGTGATTGACCATGGCGTTTAATTACACCTTGGAAACCTTTACCTTTTGAAGTACCCGTTACATCAACAACATCTCCAGCTGAGAATGATTCTACAGTAATTTCTGATCCAACTTCTAAGCCTTCAATGTTTTTGAATTCACGAATGAAGCGCTTAGGAGCTGTGTTAGCTTTTGCTACATGGCCTTTGGCAGGTTTGTTACTCAATACTTCGCGTTTGTCGTCAAAACCAACTTGAACAGCTTCATAACCATCTGTTTCAACAGTTTTAACTTGAAGCACAACGTTTGGAGTTGCTTCGATGACAGTAACAGGGATAAATTCGCCTGATTCAGTGAAGATTTGAGTCATTCCCACTTTTTTCCCTAAGATTCCTTTTGTCATGAGAAAATATTTCCTTTTCTTATATTATTTCAAAAAGTTTTTAATGAGCGTTTTTCGTGCTCAAAAAAGTTTTTAACGAGCGTTTTTTGTGCTCAGAGATCAAATTATAATTTGATTTCTACGTTTACACCACTTGGTAAGTCCAATTTCATAAGAGCGTCAACAGTCTTTTGAGTTGGGTTCACGATGTCGATGAGACGTTTGTGAGTACGCATTTCAAATTGTTCGCGAGAATCTTTGTATTTGTGAGTCGCACGAATAATTGTGTAAAGACTACGTTCTGTTGGAAGTGGAACTGGTCCAGCTACAGTTGCACCTGTACGTGTTGCAGTTTCAACGATTTTTTCTGCCGCTGTGTCAAGTGTACGGTGTTCGTACGCTTTCAAACGGATACGGATTTTTTTATTTGCCATCTTTTCTCCTCTCGTCTATTTACGATAATAGGCTAGCTCCTCGAGAAAACCAACACGTGTTGCGTGGCAATGCAACCGAGCGTGTCGCAACCTCTCGTATCATAGCTACAGCTGTATTTTTACAGCACCATAGTATGATACCAAATAAACCATCTCTTTGCAAGTATTTTTACCAAATAAATTTTAAAAAGTTTCAATTAGCTTGAAACTTTTCTCTTTTATCGAATTGTCTTTTGAGAATAAACCATCTTGACGAATTATCCATAGCGGTCGCCAACCAAACCCCTTCCAAACCAAGTCTCAACTGAATAGCTAAGAAATAACCTAATAGAATCCTAACAAACCACATGCCAATAGTTGTCGCGTAGAATGGTAATTTTGAATTCCCCAATCCTTGCCAGACTGCTGTGTAAACCAGCGTACCAGATGTTGCTGGTGCACTAATCATTGAAAAGAATAAAACCACTCTTGCTGCATTGCTGGCAATTTTATCTTCAGTAAAGTAAGCAATCAGCGTAGATGACAACAAAAAGATAAAAAGACTGAAGATTAACATTATAATAGTAGAAAGTTTAAATGCTTCTTTTACAAATGGTTCAATGTCATCATCTTTTTGTCTTCCCAAAAACTGTGCAATAGGAATCAATGTTGCTGTTGCGACAGCCATACCAGGCATGTAGTTAAACTGACTAATACTTTCGCCAATTGCATTGCCTGCGACAATGCGGGTCCCCAAATGGACAACTATCATCAAAATGAATAAATCACCAAGCCTCATCATAATGCGTTCACCTGCTACTGGAAGAGCTAAAGAAATCATTTCAAGATTTAGCCTGACTTTCATTTTTCTTATTATTGCCCTCATTGGTAAAAAGCTTGCTAATATCATAATTCCGATCCAACGTGATATGACAGTAGACCAGGCAACACCTAACATACCCAAATCAAAGACATAAATAGATAAACCTGACATCAGGGCATTCAAAATCGTTGTCAGAAGGCTCACATGCATTGGAATCTTTGCCAATCCCTTCACCCTGACAATTGCACCAAGCGTTGTCAACATGGCTAACGCAACCATTAGTCCTCCTACAACAAGAAGATAGCTATAACCATTTCCAAGCACTTGAGAACGTGCTCCAAGCGCTACAAGTATCGGACGTCCAAATACTAAATTTAACAAACCAATAAAAATGGATAATAAGAGTGTCAGCATAATAGCATCTGCCATATACTTAAGTTCTCTTCCCTCATCTCCTTGTCCAATACTTCGTGCCAAGAGGCTTGAAATAGCCGATCCCATTGCAATAAAGAGAGCTTGATACAAAGTAATTATGTTATTTGCAATCGCAACACCAGAAACTGCAGCTAGAGAAATATGGGCAACGAAATAATTGTCAATAACTCCCATAAGCATCTGCAGGACATTTTCAGCCATTGCTGGTAATGCAATCTGTAAAATCCTTTGTCGATATGTCATTTTCATCACCATAAATAAAGGAGCCCAAAAGGCTCCTTACTGTACTCCTAAGTATTTTTCAACTGCCTCTTGCATATCCTTTGTCGCAACCAAGGTCTCATGCAATACTTCTGCTTTTTCAAGACCTCTGACTGCCTTCGGAATAGTTACACCAGATAATTTTTCTAATGCTTCCACTGCTTTAAAATCACTTTCAATAAATTCTGAACTAATGGAATTTACCACTACACACGGAAATTTATAAGGACTAGCTGTTGAGGCAATCACCGTTAGAGTTTGATCTCCACTAATTTTTTGATACTCTCTATAAACAGCTGAGGCTACAGCCGTGTGAGGATCAATAACATAGTTATCACTTTCAAAAATTGCTCTGATTTCAGCTTTAGTCTCTTCTTCCGAAGCAAAACCAGCTCTAAAAATATTAAAAATATCCTCTCGAATGCCTTCAAGCTGATACTCACCATCTTTGGACAGCTTAAGCATAAGTTCTTTAGTTTTTTCAGAGTCATTGCCAAGTAAATGGAAAATAAGGCGTTCTAGATTTGAAGAGACCAAAATATCCATAGACGGGCTGCTGGTCACTTTGAAAGGACGTTTCTTATTATAAGTTAAGTTGGTAAAGAAGTCAGTCAAAACATTATTTTCATTTGAAGCACAAATTAGCCTAGAAACCGGCAGACCAATTTCTTTAGCATAATAAGCAGCTAAGATATTACCGAAATTACCAGTTGGAACCGTAATGTTAATCTCATCACCTACTTGAATGCTGCGCTTTTTCACCAATTGAGCATAGGCATAAACATAATAAACAACCTGAGGAATTAACCGACCAATATTCATAGAGTTAGCTGATGACAATTGAATACCTTGCTTTGCCAATTTGGCAGCTAATTCCTGGTCATTGAACATCCGCTTAACTTCCGTTTGAGCATCATCAAAGTTACCTTCAATTGCAATAACATGTGTGTTTTGCCCTTTTTGCGTTGTCATTTGAAGCTCTTGAATTTTGCTAACCCCATGTTTAGGGTAAAAAACAATAATCTCTGTACCCGGAACATCTGCAAAGCCGGCCATTGCTGCCTTACCAGTATCACCTGAAGTTGCTGTTAAAATCACTATTTTATTGTCAACACCTTGTTTTTTTGCAGCAGTTGTTAGTAAATGAGGCAAAATAGATAAGGCCATATCTTTAAAGGCAATAGTAGCCCCATGGAATAACTCTAAATTGTGATAATCCTTTAATGACACTATCGGTGCAATAAGATCCGTATCAAACTTGTCGTCATAAGCAGACGAAATACAGTGATCTAATTCTTCATCAGTAAAATCATCAAAGAATGCTGACATAATCAATTTAGCAATTTCCTGATAAGAAGCTGACTGCAAATCGTCAAAATTCAAATCAAGCTTTGGTAGTTTAATTGGTGTATATAAGCCACCATCAGAAGCTAATCCACTCAATATAGCTTGGCTAGCGCTTACTTGATTACATTGATCACGTGTTGATTGATAAATTAAACCCATAACAAATTTTCACCTCAAAAGTCTTTTTGCTATTGTAACATATTTAGTCTCTTTTTGGATACTGACCAAAGGTAAAAGAAAAAGCACTAGCAATCACACTAGCGCTCTTCAGACTATTATACCCAGCGAGAGTCTGTGCCCGCTATGCCAATCCAGACCATTGCTAGAACGTCAAAAAACCGTTCATCCATCATCTTTTCCCCCTTAATTAACTCACTAAATTTGTCAGCTATATTATAACGCTTCTTACATTTGATGTAAACATCTAAGAATCCTATTTTTACAATTTCTATCAAAAACATCTGGTAATGTCTCCATAACCAGATGCTTGATGCATTACAACAAGAGTTTGATTTTATTTAAGTCTTCCTGGGCGTTCTGCATAACCATAGTAAGCATCAGCCATGATTTCTTCCATATCTTTAACTAATGGAAGACGAGGATTTGCTGGAGAACATTGATCTTCATAGGCAAGAAGAGCAATTTCATGCAAACT
Organism: Streptococcus uberis; assembly: GCF_900475595.1. Lineage (NCBI taxonomy): Bacteria > Bacillati > Bacillota > Bacilli > Lactobacillales > Streptococcaceae > Streptococcus > Streptococcus uberis. The sequence goes on along the minus strand of NZ_LS483397.1, from coordinate 70,637 downwards.
ATCCATCCAAACTTTTTCATCAATTCCTTGATCTTTAAAGTTCATTTTAATGCCTACAGCAACACCTAAATCATAGACTGCTTGAGCATATGATGCCACAGCTTCTTCTGGAGTAGATGCTGGTAAGCCCAACATACGAGCAATATCTTGGAATTTTTCATCTGCTTTCCAGTAGTTATATTTTGGCCAAGTTGTTGTTTTTGATGGACGAGTTCCATTATAACGGATGACATAAGGTAACAAGATAGCATTTGTGCGTCCATGAACTGTATGGTGAACACCACCAATTTTATGCGCCATAGAGTGGCTCATTCCAAGGAAGGCATTGGCAAAAGCCATACCAGCCATCGTTGAAGCGTTATGCATTTTTTCACGAGCTTCAATATCATTTTCATTAACTGATTTTTTAAGGTATTGGAAGACTAATTTAATGGCTTGAAGTGCAAGACCATCTGTATAGTCATTTGCGAAGTTTGATGTATAGGCTTCAGTCGCATGGGTTAAAACATCCATACCAGTATCAGCAGCAATAAATGCCGGAACTGATTCAACTAACGCTGGGTCAACAATAGCAATTGTTGGTGTCAAGGCATAGTCAGCCAATGGATATTTACGGTTATTAGCTTTGTCAGAAACAACTGCGAACGGTGTAACTTCAGAACCTGTACCAGAAGTTGTAGGAATACCGATGTATTTTGCTTTTTTACCTAAGCTTGGGAATTTAAAGGCTCTCTTACGGATATCCATGAATTTTTGAACAAGATCGCCAAAATCAACTTCTGGTTGTTCATAGAACATCCACATACCTTTAGCAGCGTCCATTGGTGAACCACCACCTAATGCAATGATGGTATCAGGTTCAAATGCTCGCATAGCCTCAGTACCACGGTGAACTGTTGTGATATCTGGATCAGGCTCAACATCAGAAAATACTTGAATTGTTACTTTGTTACGACGAAGATTTAATTGATCAATAACACGTTGAACAAAACCTAATTTTTCAATTGATTTATCTGTGACAATCATGACACGTTCAATGTCTTCGCAAGTTTGAAGGTATTGAATTGAATTACGTTCGAAGTAAATTTTTGAAGGAACTTTAAACCATTGCATATTATTTCTACGTTTCCCTACTTTCTTAATGTTAAGAAGGTTAATAGCACTTACGTTATCTCCGACTGAGTTACGTCCGTATGAACCACAACCTAGAGTTAATGATGGAATAAAGGCATTGTAAACATCACCGATACCACCAAATGTAGATGGAGAGTTCCAAATAATGCGCATTGCTTTCATTTCTGTACCGAAACGTTTTGCAAGTTCTTCATCTTTCGTATGAATCGCAGCTGAGTGACCTAAACCATTGAATTCAACCATTTGACGAGCTTTTTTAAGACCATCATCCGTAGAATCCGCTTTTAGAACAGCTATAACTGGTGACAATTTTTCACGTGTCAATGGTTCTTTTTCACCAACTTCAGCACATTCTGCTGCTAAAATGTTCGTTCCTTCAGGAACTGTAAATCCTGCTTGCTCAGCAATCCACGTTGCTGGTTTACCAACGATATCAGCATTTAGTTTGGCACCAGAGCAATCTTTGCTGTTAGCTTTTACACCAAAACAGAATTCTTCAAGAAGGGCTTTTTCTTTTTTATTAACGAAATAAGTTTTGTAAGATTTAAATTCTTCAACAAATTCTTTGTAAATATCTTTATCGATAATCACAGCTTGTTCAGAAGCACAAACCATACCATTATCAAATGATTTTGACATAACGATATCGTGAGCTGCCTGACGAATATCTGCAGATTTTTCAATATAGGCAGGAACGTTACCAGCACCCACCCCAAGAGCAGGTTTACCACAAGAGTAAGCTGCGCGTACCATTGCATTACCACCAGTAGCTAAAATGGTTGCAATACCATCATGGTTCATCAAAGCACCAGTTGCTTCCATAGAAGGTTTTGAAATCCATTGAATACAGTTTTCAGGAGCACCTGCAGCAACTGCAGCATCACGAACAATTTGAGCTGCATGAGCAGAAGATTCTTGTGCTGATGGATGGAAGCCAAAGACGATTGGGTTACGTGTTTTCAATGCGATTAATGATTTGAAAATAGCTGTTGACGTTGGGTTTGTTGTTGGAGTCACACCACAGATAACACCAACAGGCTCAGCGATTTTTGTCAAACCAGTAATAGGATCATCTTCAATAACACCAACTGTTTTAACACCACGCATATTATTCACAACGTGTTCACAAGCAAATAAATTTTTAGTCGCTTTATCTTCAAAAACACCACGGCCAGTTTCTTCATAAGCATGCATTGCTAAAATACCATGAGCATCAAGCGCCGCTACTGAAGCTTTCGCAACAATATAATCAACTTGTTCTTGATTTAATTTACGAAACTCGTCTAAAGCTACTAACCCTTTTTGAACAAGTTCATCAACGTGTTCTTGTGCAGCTGCTAATTTTTGTTCTGCAGTTAATTTTTCTTTGACCATTATAATCTCCTTATTTCAACTTGTTAAAAGTTTCACAATTTCGTTTACAAAAATATTATAACACAAAATAAAAGTTTGTAAATAGTTTCACAATAAATTTGTGAACTTTTTTTCAAACTTTTTTTGACAAAAAAATAAGACCTTTAAAGTCTTATTTTGCTTCTTGCTTGGCTGCTCTTTCAACAGCTGTCTTTATAGTAGTTACATACAATTCTGCCCCTTTTGTGTCAGCATCACTATAATGAACACCATCAGTTCCTTCCCAAATATCTGGGTTTTCAGTTGCAACTTTATACCAGTCTGCAATGGTTACATAGGAATATTTTTTGGCCAGTTGATTTTCATATTCTCTGGCCTCTGCTACTTGTGACAAGTTTTTGGCATTATAAGGGGATACCAAAACAAGTCGATGCCCCTTGGGCAAATCTTTAATAAATTTTTGCAAATCCTCTTGATAACTATCGAGTGAGTTCACACCAACAGCTAATACCGTTGTTTTTGATAAGGTTTTACTTTCAACTCGGTTATCAAAAATCTCATAAGCTAAACTAAAATTCCGGCTTACCGCTGCATCTAATTGAGCGCCAGGCATTATTTTTGCAAATGCATTTTGAGATCTCAAAGCAACTGAATCACCAATAATGGTAATATCACTCAGTGCATTTGCATCCCCAGCTGCAATAGTATGTGTTTGATTGATGTTACTTTGATTCTGTTGCAATGCACCAACCAATAATTGCTTTTCAAAATTCCCTATTTTAGGTGCTGTTAATACTCGCCCAACTGTTAATAAAATCAAAAACGAACCAAAAATCGCACCCCATTTGACATATGGCATTAAATCCAATTCATATCCAAATAATCTTGGTTTTTTGCCTGAAATAAATGGCTCTAAAATATAATAAGAAACCGATGCAAAAAGGAAAGAGAAGAAGAGCGTTAGAAAAACGGCCAATCCATTTCCCATGAGTTGTGAAAAAATAATGTAAAATGGCCAATGGAAAAGATAGACGCCATAACTGACCTCAGCAATATAGGTTAAAAGATAAGGTTCCTCCACCTCAGGTGTTTGATCATTTAAAACACGCGCTGCATAAATCATCACAGCGGCAAATAGACTTGCTAAAACAAAACCAAATAGATAAGTAAATAAATGATTAAAATCTAGAGATAAAGTCAATAAAAACAAGAGCGCAAAAGCTCCAAAAATAACCCCTATAACATATTTTTTAGGCCATAATTTTACATTTTTTTGGAATCGGACAGTGGTATCCTTTATACCAGAGATCGTTGCAAACATAGCCCCTAAGAAGAAAGGGAAAATGTGCGCAAGACTTGAAAAATAAATCAATGAAAAATTCGAAACAAAGAAAGCTCTAATAAACATATATAAGAAGCTCATGATAAAAATAAGACCTGAAATCATGAAAAGAAGGCTTCTAAACTGCTTATCATCATAATTTTTCTTGGCTAAATACCATACGCCTAAGCCCCATAATAAATAAAAATGAACTTCAATGGCTAAACTCCAAGTGTGTACAAAGAGATGAGGGATAAATTGACTCTCATAACTACTACCAGTAAGTATCTCATAAATATTGGTTGTAAAGCCAATGGTAGCAGCAATTTGTCGACCAATGCTAGCCACAAAATCACTTTTTACCAAAAAAGTAAAAGGCATGACTAGCAAAATCATTAAAACAAGAGGAGGAACTATTCGATAAAAGCGTCTCCTGTAAAAACCAATAATATCAATCTTTTGATTTTTTGAATATTCATCAATTAGTAAGGCCGTGATTAAATACCCTGAAAAGGTGAAGAAAATATCAACACCGATAAAACCACCCGAAAAACTATTTTTAAAAAAGTGGTAAATCAGAACCAAAAAAAGTCCCGTAACCCTAATTAAGGAAAACCATTTTATTCTCATTTTTGAAAAATCCCCTGCTTAAAGGTTCCTTTATAAACCTTATTGTTTTTTGCTTTTAAGACACCTTTACCATCAGCCTGACCCTTTTTAAAGTCGCCGCGATAAGACCAACCATTACTGGCTTTAAATGTACCTTTACCATCAAATTGACCATTTGTAAAATGGCCTTGATAGCTGTCTCCATTCTCAAAAGTCAATTGTCCTTCACCATTCATCCTGTTATTAACAACATATCCTGAATATTTGATTTGTCCATGATTATAAGTCAAGACTTGTTTTGACTTTCTCTCAGCGGTCAATACTGTCAGACCACAAATCACTAAGAAAATAGCCGAAATAACTTCCACCTTACTCCTTGTGATATTGCTATTTTTGAAAAATGTTTTTAATGTTTGCAATTGCTCTCTCATACTGTTATTTCCCTAATGTTGTCAACCATCGACGACACCCTTTACTAACCAAATCATAGGTTTCTTCAAAATCACCTGTATACCATGGATCAGGAACACCCTTGTCAAGGAATAGATGTATCTTTTCATCCCATCTCCCCTTCGATAGTGTTAACAAATCTAAAACGTTTTTCTCATCCATGCCAAGAATAAGGTCAAAATCTTGTAAATCTTTTTCTAAAATTTGCATTGAGGTTTTAGAAGAATCAAAAGGAATGTCATACTTCTTTAATATTTTTTGAGTGCCAAGATGGATAGGGTTCCCGTGCTCCCAATTTGAAGTGCCCCTACTTTCAATGTGTAAACTGTTATCATCATCTAGAGACTTCATTACAAATTCTGCCATTGTGCTACGACAGATATTACCCAAACAGACAAAACAAATTTTTTTCATCATGAACACCTCTTCCATATTATAACAAATTATCTATTTTTAACTGAAAAATCCAACCTTTATTTTTAGTTTACCTCGAAAATATATTATATCACGCCTTATCTTTATTTTCTTTCATTTTAAGCTATTTTTAAGTTTTTAAGGCTATGATAGAATCATCCTAAAAATAACTTTTTTCATAAATCTCACAAAAGACCTCCAACATATCCTGTTGGAGGTCTTTTGTTTATTCAATTTATAAAATATTTGCCTATTCCGTTTTTGTATCTAATGGGTACTTCAGGTGACGGTAGGCTTTTTCTGTTGCTACTCGGCCCGTTCTGGTTCTCATAATAAACCCTTTCTGAATAAGATAAGGCTCATACATATCTTCAACAGTATCTCTTTCTTCAGCAATATTGACAGATAAGGTTCCTAATCCCACTGGACCACCGTTATACATTTCAATCATGGTTCTGAGAATTTTCTGATCGACATAATCTAAACCTTCATGATCAACATCAAGCATTTCTAAAGCCTTGTCGGTCATTTCTTTCGTGATTACCCCATCACCCATAATCTGAGCATAATCTCGAACTCTTTTTAATAAGCGGTTAGCAATTCGGGGGGTTCCTCGACTACGTTTTGCTAATTCCAAAGCAGCTTCATGGACAATAGCCATTTCGAAGATATCAGAGGTACGTTCCACAATTTCCGTCAGATCATCAACCTGATAATATTCCATATGCCCAGTGATTCCAAAGCGAGCTCTTAGAGGATTTGATAACATCCCCGCACGAGTCGTTGCTCCAATTAATGTAAAAGGAGGAAGTTCTAGATGAACACTCCTACTTGTGTCTCCTGCTCCAATCATAATATCAATGTAAAAATCTTCCATGGCGCTATATAGTACTTCTTCAACAGCCATTGGCATACGATGAATCTCATCAATAAATAAAACATCTCCGGGTTCTAAATCATTTAAAATAGCAACAAGGTCTCCTGCCTTTTCAATAGCTGGACCGGAAGTTTGTTTTAAATTAACACCAAGCTCATTAGCAATAACGAATGCCATGGTTGTCTTACCTAGGCCCGGAGGCCCAAAGAGTAAGACATGATCAAGTGATTCATCTCTTAATTTCGCTGCTTCAATAAAGATAGACAGTTGATTTTTAACTTTATCTTGTCCAATGTATTCTTTCAGGTATTGAGGGCGAAGCGTCCGTTCAATTAACTCTTCATCACCCATTAAATCGTTATCTAATATTCTAGTCATGACATCATTATATCATAAAGAATATTGGGTATCATCCGATATGCCACCAATCTTTTTCAGATAGAAAAGTAATCAGTGCAACAGCTAGAAAAGAAAAAGTAGTTACATAAAAATGAATTTTTTTAAACATAAATGTTTCTCCTTTTATTTTTTATCTATTGTAACGAAAAGAATAAAAAAACAACATGACATAAATGTCATGTTAAAAAAATAGTTCTCAACTTCCTTTTAAATTTCCTTCTGACTTTCCAATGTCTTTACCTTATCTTGATCCTCTTGCCAAGCATTTACTATCATAGTTTTTAAATACTCATCCCCATGTGTCCGGGCAAATAGCAAGGACTGTTGATAGTAATAGGGAGCTTTTCGGAAATCTTTTTCATGAAATAGGGTATAACGCCACTCATACATATAATAAATAGGCATTCTTTGAAAATCTTGCGTAATTGTCATAATACGACGACAGACATTTAATAGTGTCCGTATTTTTACATATTCTTCAATGGTTAATCCAACTGCAATAGCAGTCATCAAAACATTGTTGAGTAAAAATAAATCTTTGAAATCTAACTTTTCTTCTAAGAGGATCAACTTACTGGTAAAGCATTCAAAGATTCCTTTATCAAAAAGTGTTTCTTTAAATGAAGAGACATAACCACAGGTTAAATATAAATCTATAAAAAAGATATCATTCAGATCATAGGTTTTTTTCTTTTTTATTTGATCAATATATTCAAGCAAAAGATCTTGACCATAAACGCTATTCCCACTTTGATAAACTTCAAATCTAGACTGTAAGCGATCAATGAGTACCTGTTCTTCTTCAGGCAAATCCGCATAATAATCTTCAAAAATGATATCAAACTGGGATTCTCTTTCTTCTATAGAGTCTGTATTCATATAAGTCGGATGTCTTAAAATCAAATACTTCAATTCTTGATAGCGTTTTGGCAGGTCAAGTTCTTTAGGATTGACGAAATCAGACAAAGGGACTCCTAATTTTTTTGCAATAAAAAGAGCTTTGGCTAGAGAAGGATTAGATTGTCCAGATTCAATTCTTGCTAGTTGACGAACTGATAATTCCGACTCATCACCACAAAGAGCCTCTCGTGTCATCTGTTTTTTCTTTCTCAATTCTTTCATTTTAAGACCTAAGCCTTGCATGATTCACACCCCAATCTCACATTTTTATTAATTATAACATTTTTATTATTTTTTGTTAATGATTAAACAATAAAAAAATAAGGCCTTCGCCTTATTTCTATAAACCTAATCGTTTAAAAATGTCATCCACACGTTTGGTGTAGTAAACAGGGTTAAAGAGTTCATCAATTTCTTCTTGCGTCAAACGTGATGTTACGGCTTCATCCGCTTCCAGAAGAGGTTTAAAATCTACTTGATTATCCCATGAATAAGCTGTTTTTGGTTGCACCAAGTCATAGGCTTCTTCCCGAGTCATTCCTTTTTCAATTAACTTAAGCATAACGCGCTGACTAAAGATAAGACCAAAGGTGGAACCCATGTTGCGGATCATATTTTCAGGAAATACTGTTAAGTTTTTAACGATATTGCCAAAGCGGTTAAGCATGTAATTGATTAAAATGGTTGTGTCAGGAGTAATAATCCGTTCGGCAGAAGAATGCGAAATATCACGTTCATGCCATAAAGGAACATTTTCATAAGCTGTGAGCATATGACCACGAATAACACGCGCCAAGCCAGTCATGTTTTCAGAACCAATTGGATTGCGTTTGTGTGGCATTGCTGAGCTCCCTTTTTGCCCTTTAGCAAAGAACTCTTCCACTTCGCGTTGTTCAGATTTTTGCAAACCTCGAATTTCAGTTGCCATACGTTCAATAGACGTTGCGATGCTCGCTAGAACCGCAAAATATTCTGCATGAAGGTCACGCGGCAATACCTGTGTTGAAATCTCTTGGGGGCGGATGCCAAGTTTATCGCAAACATATTCTTCCACAAATGGCGGAATGTTAGCAAAATTGCCTACCGCGCCAGAAATTTTCCCTGCCTCAACACCAGCTGCAGCATGCTCAAAACGCTCTTGGTTACGTTTCATTTCGCTGTACCAAGTGGCTAATTTAAGACCAAATGTTGTAGGCTCCGCATGCACACCGTGCGTACGACCCATCATAATCGTCATTTTATGTTCGCGTGCCTTTTCAGCCACAATTTGCGTAAAGTTTTCAAGGTCACGACGGATAATGTCATTAGCTTGTTTGTAAAGGTAGCCATAGGCTGTGTCAACAACGTCAGTCGAAGTCAACCCATAATGAACCCATTTGCGCTCTTCACCAAGGGTCTCAGAAACCGCACGGGTGAAAGCCACCACATCATGGCGAGTCTCTTTTTCAATCTCAAGAATACGATCTACATTAAAATCCGCATTAGCACGAATCTTAGCCACATCTTCCTTAGGAATCTCACCAAGCTCAGCCCAAGCTTCATCAGCCAAGATTTCCACCTCTAACCAAGCACGGTATTTATTCTCTTCACTCCAAATGTTCGCCATCTCAGGGCGTGAATAACGTTCTAACATAATTTATGATACAGAGGGCGTTCAAAAGCAAAAGAAAAATAGGAAACTAACGCAGTGTGCTTGCACACAAGGCAGTTTATCTTTTTTCCGAAGCTTTTAGCCCGAGTTCAAATACTCGGTAAAACCCTCTTTCCTTTCTTTATCTTAATTTTTGAATGGAAGTCCGTAGCCCGTATTCGATTTAGTGAATACGATGCCCTTCTTTCTTTTTTATAAAAAATCTTCTGTCCCAGTCGAGGGGTCGAAATCACAGACAGTACTTGCGTACAACAAGACGAGACAAGGACGAATCAAAATAAAAATAGTCTCCTAAAACTCCTCAACCTCATCAGGCACATCACTAAACAGCGTCACATGTCCCATTTTGCGGTTATGTTTCGCTTCTAGTTTACCATAAAGATGAAGGTGGGCGCTAGGGTTTTCTTGGACATAGGCTTGCGCTTTGTCCATATGTTGACCCAAGACATTGAGCATAACAGCTGGAGCATGCAAGGTAATGGCTGGCAGCGGCAAACCAAGCACTCCCAGAATGTGCGTGTCGAACTGAGAGAAATCACAAGCTTCGATGGAATAGTGTCCAGAATTGTGTGGACGAGGGGCAATTTCATTAACCATAATATCGTCTTTTGAAGCAAACATCTCTACGCAGAGCGTTCCAGCCAGATTTAACTGTTTAGCTATTGCTAATGCCATATCTTTAGCTTTTTCGGCTAAAGCTTCTGAAATACGAGCTGGCACAATGGTCTTAGACAAAATATTATTTCTGTGAATGTTTTCTTGGACTGGGAAGACCGTAAATTCTTTCTGGTTACCTGAGACGATAACAGACACTTCAAGATCGAAATGAACGAATTCTTCCAAGACACAGTCAGCAGCGTCAGCTAATTTTCTAGCCTTAGGAAGATCAGCTTCAGACTTAATCACGATTTGGCCGTGACCATCATAGCCACCAGTTGCTGTTTTAAGGACATGGTTTTTAGTTAAGTCAATGGCATCCAAGTCAGCTGCAGATTTAATCACTTTATAAGGCGCTACTTTGACACCTGCTTTGTTGGCAAGAAAGTCTTTTTCAGTGATGCGATTTTGAGAGATTCGTAAAAGGTCTGTCCCTTGTGGTAATTGACCATCATTAATAACAGCATCTAAACCATCAGCATCAACATTTTCAAATTCATACGTGAGGACGTCACAACGGTCTGCCAACTGGCGAAGCGCATCAACGTCATCATAAGGTGCCACAATGACTTCACTGACACGTGATGATGGGCAATCAGCAGCTGGATCCAAAGTAATCACCTTATGCCCCATGTAAATGGCCGAAATAGCCATCATTTGACCTAGTTGACCACCACCAATAATTCCAATTGTTTTAGTTGAGCTCATCTGTCATAGCCTCCGCAAGTTTACCTTGTTCCAATTGGAAATCAGCTAATGCCTGAGCCATTTTGGGGTCTTCAATAGAAAGGATTCGTAAAGCTGTCAATGCTGCATTGGTAGCCCCTGCTTCACCAATAGCCATAGTTGCAACAGGAACGCCACCTGGCATTTGCACAATAGAGTATAGGGAATCAAGACCACTCAAAGCACGTGACTTCACAGGTACACCAATAACCGGCAAGGTTGTTTTAGCAGCTACCATTCCAGGCAGATGCGCTGCACCTCCAGCACCCGCAATAATAATCTTGATACCACGGCCACGCGCTTCTTCGGCATGCTTGAACATCAAGTCAGGTGTCCGATGAGCAGAAACCACTTTTTTCTCATAGGCAATGCCAAATTTATCCAAGACTTCTGCTGCTTTTTGCATAGTTGCCCAATCAGAACTAGACCCCATGATGATGGATACAATAGCTTCCATTTTCTCTCCTTTTTTTATAACTTTTCTTTTTGTTTCATATTTAACCTTACTTCAAAGCCTTGCTGCCGATGTCATTACGGTAAAAGAGCCCTTCTGTATTCTGGTTTTTGAGTTCTCGATAGATTTTGTCTTGCGCAGCTTGAACACTATCTTCTGTGGTGACGAGCATATAGACACGTCCACCGTTTGATAGCAGAGCTTGGCCATTTTCATCAAACTTAGCGCCGGCATAATAAGTAATGATATCATCTTCTGTTTTACTAGGAAGTTCAACACCTTTGTCATAGGCTAATGGGTAGCCATTTGAGGCCACAACTACTCCAAGTGTTACGCCTGTATCAAGCCAAGTCATATCAGGTTCTTTTTGATCTAAAATATCTGTCATATTTTGTGCAAAATTTGACGTTAAGCGTGGCAAAATGATTTGTGTCTCCGGATCACCAAAGCGAGCATTAAATTCAATAACTTTTGGTCCATCTTCCGTCAAAATCAAACCGCAGTAAAGTATCCCGAGGTAAGGACGTCCTTCTTGAATCATGCCATTAATAACAGGTTTCACAATGCTTTCAATGGCTGTATCAATCACTTCCTGAGAGATATGAGGTACTGGGGCATAAGCTCCCATTCCACCTGTATTTGGACCTTTGTCGCCATCATAGGCCCGCTTATGGTCTTGAGCTGTTGGCATGATATAGAACTTATTCCCATTGACAAAGGCAAATAACGAAAACTCCTCACCCTCTAGGAATTCCTCGATTACCACACGAGCTCCTGAGTCTCCAAATTTGTTATCTAAAAGCATATCACGGGCAGCATCAATAGCTTGATCTACCGTTTCCGCAACCACCACACCTTTACCTAGAGCCAAGCCATCAGCCTTAACAACGATTGGTGCACCTTTTTCCAGGATATAGGTCTTGGCTTCTTCGAAGTCGGAGAATGTGCCATAGGCTGCTGTTGGAACTTGGTACTTAACCATGATTTCCTTAGCATAATCTTTTGACCACTCTAGCTCTGCTGCCAAACGGCTTGGACCAAAAGCTTTCAAGCCAGCTCTGTTAAAATCATCGACAATACCAGCTGCTAAAGCATCGTCTGGGCCTATAAAAGTCCAAGCAATGTCATTAGCCTTAGCAAAATCAATCAACTTAGAATGTTCGGATATAGCAATATTGACCAGATTCAAGCCATCAAGAGTCATCCCATCATTACCAGGGGCAACATAAACCTTGTCTACTCCTTCAGATTCTAACAACTTTTTAGCAATAGCATGCTCTCGACCACCTGAACCAACAACAAATAGTTTCATTCTTTACCTCATAAAAGCGAATTTAATATAACAAGTATACCATATTTGTTCGTGAATTTAAAAGATATCCTAAAAATAATAGGATATCTTTTACATTGTTATGATGCTTAAAAGTAAATACAGACGATACTGTTATAGATGAGTTCTTTTTATAATCTCTTATCAACACTATTGTCATTATCTGTATCAATCTCTCAATCTACAACTATGTTTTTCTATTTTATCTAAATAAAATGTCAGAATGGAAAAGATACTTAAAAATAGGAGGGCGAGAATAATAGCATCTGACAGGCTTATTCGAATAAAGCAAAAAGATAAAACTGAAAAATAAGTCATCAGGTAATCACTGAGAAATAAAATGAAGAAAAGTCTTAACCAACTACCATCCTTAACAATCTTCTCCGAATTAAAATATAATCCTATCAATAGCAATTGGCTTAGCCAGTTAATCTGATAGTCAGTTTGATAATTAATATTGTGAATGCTAATAAAAAGCATAACAAAGGTCATGAAACAACTGCAAACTTGCAGTTTCTTTTGAACTGAAATTGTTTTTAAAATGGTTTTCATATAACGTCACCTTACCTTAATGATTACCATAATACTTACCCTTGGCTCTGTCAATTCAGATTTTAAAATCTAATTCAGATTTTAGACAAGACAAAATATTGGCCGTTTTGTCGAATGGAGGAGATAAGGGAAGCCGAATCAGACATTTTTGCTATAGTCACTGTCATCGTTTTTTGTTATGCTGACCTTGTCAATATAAAATATAATAGAAAGGAGACGTCGACCATCATGGATTCTCAGCCTCCAAAATCCCTGTTTTATCTCTGTCTCTTCTTTACTTTACTCTTTTGGATACTCAACTATTTTCATTTGAAAGAATGGCAAATTTTCGCATCATTGACCTTCATTTCTTCCTTAACCCTGTTATTTTATAGCAAAAATACTAAATGATAGGCTTTCCTAAAAAACAACTGTATTCCAGACAGTTGTTTTTTTTTCGAATAGATAAGAAAGGAGGATGACATGAAATTCATAAAAATCTTATTATCTCAAATCGTCAGTCTATTTTTGCTCTTAACGATCAGTTTACATTCTTTAGAGACAGTCAATGCAGCTGTACTGGGGGATGATTATCCCATTGCATGGAAATCCGGTTGGGGTACAGACACTTGGGGAATGTACCGAAGGCAATGCACCTCATTTGTTGCTTTTAGATTGAATCAAGTAAATGGGTTTTCAATCCCTTCTGGTTTAGGAAATGCTGATACTTGGGGTCATATTGCTAGACGAATGGGGTATCCTGTTAATGATATCCCAGCAGTAGGAGCCGTTGCCTGGTTTGATAAAGGAATAAATGGTTCTCATCTTGCCTATGGACATGTCTCCTGGGTTGCGGAGGTTAATGGTAATCTAGTTACCTTAGAAGAATATAATTTTGATGCCGGACAAGGTCCTGAACAATATCATAGAAGAGTCATTAACAGTCATCAAGTCAGTGGTTTTATTCATTTCAAAGATATCGATACTGGAAATATTCCCATCTCTTCTCCTATGCAAAGCCCGAAATCAACAATTCCAAACCAAGGGAGTTATCATTTTACCGAACAGATGCCCATAAAAGCTCAGCCTATTGCCAATAACCAAGCAATTGCCTTTTACCAGGCCGGCCAAATGGTTCACTATGATAAAACCGTAATTGCTGATGGTTATCAATGGCTATCATACATTGCCTATTCTGGTCAAAGACGCTACATCCCAATTGCTAAGGTAACTTCTAAGGAAAGTTCAAAACAGGAGGACTTTGCCCCAGGTGACCAAGTTACTTTTTCTGGTATTTACCAAGTCACTCAAATTCATGGTAGCCTGCTTTCTAGTAAGGACTTAGCTGGTGGAGAGCCTGGTCCTCTAAATTGGTTAGATCCAGGTCCTGTCCTTGAAAGCAACAGAGACGGACAACAAAGTGGAGATCAAATACTCTACCCCAGCGATTTCTTTATCATTCCAGGAAACTACAAAGTTTTACAGATTCACAAGGAAACAAAAGGACTCCTTATTCAAATAGGAAACCGACAAACTTGGGTATCAATGAACAAGGTTCAGAAATCTACATAATCTCAGAAGATGTCAAAAACGACCCTCGGGTAAGGGTCGTTTTTTCTACTAGGAGGTTTATGAAAAGAAGAATTATTAGGGTTCCTATTGCTAGGATATGTTTATCTTACACTAGCTTTCTTAAAGGCACCTTAACCATTTTTCTTTAAAGGTCGTCATCATCTGTTTCTATGCTGGACAGTATGGCATTAACATGATGAGTATTATCTATAGCGTAAGCTTTATAATCCACAGTTTCTCCTAATAGTTGACCATTAAGAAAGCCAATTACCATAGGCATGCTCATACCTGCATAAAGATCAAATCGAGTTCCTTCTAAGATTAACCGCGAAGCAACATTGCAAGGTGTTCCCCCCATCAAGTCTGCAAAAACTGTGACTTCTCCTTCATCTTGAATAGTGTTGAGAAATTTCTCTTTAAAGTCTTCTGCTCCTTCTGAAGGCTCTAGGCCAACTGTTAAAATATCCTCTTGTGGGCCCATAATCATTTCAACGCTATCTTTAAGAGCCTCACAAAATTTCCCATGACTGATTAATATTAATTTTTTTCCCATTTTAAACTCCTAGAATCTTAAAGTAAGACATTGCTAATGCAAAGATGATAATCAAGAAAATTGCCTTAGTTGGGGTCATACCTTTACGACCAAGTATCCAGAAAATAGCTCCTGTAAATAATGCAGGTAGTAATTGTGGAAAGATCGTGTTCATCAAGTCTTGAATATCAATGACTTTTTCACCTATTTTAGGAGCAGCTATGAAACGGAAATTAATCATTGTTGCAATTAAAGCACCAACCATGAAAACCCCCATTACGGAAGCTGCGTCTACAAGTGATGTTAGTTTATCGCGCATGGTTGTAACAAGTTTTGTTCCTTCTTTATAGGCAATTTCCAATTGTTTCCAACGAAAAACTGCAATTGCCATTTGAACACAAACCCACATCAGGATGCCTGTAACACCTGACCAAACACCTTCTTTTGCTAGTCCTGCTGCAATTGAACCCATAATTGCTGGTACTAATGATGCAAAAACAGAATCTCCAATTGGTGCAAAAGGTCCCATTAATCCTGTTTTAACACCATTAACGGCATCTTTAGAAGACAATCCTTCATTTTCCTCTAAAGCTAAATCAATTCCTGTAATAATGGTATGGAAAAAGTTTGAAGTATTAAAGAATTGTGTATGAACTCTCATCATTTCTTTTAATTCAGGTGTATTATCTCCATATATTTTACGAAGCTGAGGTAATATCATATAAAGATATCCAGAACCTTGCATTCGTTCATAATTCCATCCCCATTGAAAGGTGAAAAGACTACGTTTATTTATTTGATTAAAATCTTGTTTTGTTAGTTGATATTTAGATTTCGTCATCTTCTATTTCCCCACTTTCTGCCACTTCAACTTTTTGTTCTATGACGTTCACTCTTTGACCATTTTTGTAATGAAGAGTTGCTAATGCTGCACCGATAACAGCAATACCAATCATAGGAAGACCTTTAAATGGCGCTGCATTGAAATCTTTGGAAAGTGTAGCAAGAGCTCCACCCGCCGTTTGTAAATTACTATAAACAGTTGTTAGCATAGCAGTGATAGCAAAGCCTAATGCTAAATAATGAAGGTTACGTTTGACAGGTAAGTAATGAAGTAAAATGGCAAAACCAAGACCGGGTAGCATTTTTCCTGCCAAGGTTAAACCATCAGCTAACCATTGAACTTGTTGAATGCCGTCTACTAATGTTTGCACAAATCCACCACCGAGTGCAACAGCTAAAAAGACAGGGAGTGCTCTTGATAAGGCCCAAGGAAGAGCTCCCATCAGATAATCACGCTCAATACCTTTATAATTGAAATTTTCAACGTGTTTATCAATTCTATGAGCAAAATAGGTTGTTGAAAAACGTCCTAGGATATCTGTGTAAACCATCAAAGCTGCAACAGGTACAGCAATAGTCGAAATGGCCATTTCTGGTTTTATCCCTTGGGCTACTGAAAATGCTGTTGCAATAACTGCACCAGAAGTAGCGTCAATACGAGAAGCTCCACCAAATGTCCCTACTCCAAGAACCATTAATTGTAGACTACCACCAATCCACAAACCAGTCTCCACATCTCCCATGATAATACCGGCTATAAATCCTGCAAATACAGGGGAACCAGCTGACGAGTTAAGCGTTAATTCGTCCAAAATCTGGTAAGCTGAATAAAGGGTTAAAAATAAAATTTGCCACCATTGAATCATATTATTTTCCTCCTGAAAATAGTTTTTATTGTCTTACTTTGTTTAACAAGGTCATGAAATCTGAAGGCGTATCATTTGGAACCATTTGTGCAAAAAGTTTTGTACCACTTGATTGAATCGCATCAAAATCCGAAATATCCTGATCCACAACATTTATAGAACGGGTCACAGAACGTGTTTCAGAAGATTGTGACATATTCCCAACATTAACTTCCTCCAATGAAACACCTGCTTCAATGAGTCTTCGGAAATAGGAAGGTCGTTTGGCAACAATCATTAACCTTTGAGAGTTATATCGTCCTTCCAAAATATTATTTGCAGCTTTTTCTACCGTCAAAATCGATAACTTAACACCTGCAGGGGTAGCAAGTTTTAATGCTGTTTTTTCAAGATCGTTGTTAACAATCTCATCATCAATAACCATGATCCGGCTAATATTTAGTTTCGTTGTCCATAAATTGGCGACTTGACCATGAATTAAACGGCCGTCAATACGTGTTGCAATAATTGTCATAAATTGTCTCCTTTTATATCTTTAAAAATAGGCTTTTTAACGAATTGGATAGAAGGGGTCATCTGACCTTCAGTCTCAAAAATGACCAATCTATTTTTTCCTAACTTGAGAAAACTTTCTGGAACGTAAAGCGATAAGTGAGGGCCAACATTCCAAAATCGTCCTAAATGATTGTTATTTATATAGGCTACACCTTTACCAAATTGACTTAAATCTAAATAAGTATCGCCCATCTGATCACAAACAAAATCATAGGCATAAAAACTTGGTAGGCCTTCTTGCCAAGAACCTGAAAAATCAACCTTTTCAATACTTTCTAAAGGAAGAGGATACTGCTGCCAATTCCCAACAAAGTGTAAGTCTGCCATAAGCCCTCTTCCAATTCCCTTACTTTGAGTAGGTGCAGTCAGTTTATGACCATAACTCACACGGCCCATGTTCTCAATCAAAATATCAAGCTGATTATTTTCGGTTTCTTGCTCAATGATAATATCATTTCCGATTTCAAATTGATATTGAGTTTCAATGAGTCTGTTGTTAAGATAAACTTTGGCCCGATCTCTTGCATCAATGAGGCGTAAACGCTCCCTAGCATTGTCTTTTGGCAAATAAGTTCTATAAAGTATATAGCCAGTTGTTTGGTTCAAACTTTCCATATTTACTGGATAAAACGCTTCTGTTAACGTACTAATGCTATCCAGGGTCTCAACCAAGTTAACTTTTTCTGTTAATGCGATATCTTTAATCGCTATAGTTTTATTTTCTAATGGTTTGTCAAAATGGAGATTAGGAAAGTTTTTCTGAAGACGTTCTTGAAGTAAAAAATATTTTGGCGTAGGATTTCCTGCTTCATCTAAGATTGCATCATAATCGTAAGAGGTTACTTGTGGTAAGTCTTGTTGAAGACGTGCCGAAGCCCCATTCATAAATCCAAAGTTTGTACCACCGTGAAACATATAAAGGTTAATACTACCCTCTTCTAGGACCTCCATAATAGCATCGATAGTTTCATTAGGGTCACGTCTTATAATTGGTTCTTTCCATCGATTAAACCAACCTATCCAAAATTCCATACACATTAAAGGCCATTTTTTATTATTCTCTTTAAAAAATGCTTTCATGCTTTCAAAATTAATCTTTGCTTTTGACCCAAAATTACCTGTGACAAGCACATCATCCTCAATTAGACTTCCAGATCGTAAAGTAGCATGCCAAGGACCATCAGAAGTAAATAGAGGAGCTGTAATTCCTAATTGACGCATCATAGTCATTAATTCTCTGAGATAGTCTTTGTCCTCACCATAAGATCCATATTCATTTTCAACTTGAAACATAAGTATATTGCCACCATTTTCAAGTTGTCTCTTAATGAGTTTTGGCATTAACACATCATAATAATCTTTTACATGTTTTAAATACTTGGGGTCACGTGATCTAACTCTTATAGGTTCATTTAATAGCCACCCAGGTAATCCACCGAACTCCCATTCAGCACAAATATAGGGTGAGGGTCTAACGATAGCATATAAACCCAATTCCTGAGCTAAATCAAGAAACCCTTCCAAATCTGCTAACCCATCAAAATGAAAGTTACCTTTTTGAGGTTCATGTAAATTCCATGGAACATAGGTTTCCACTGTATTGAAACCTAAAGCTTTTAAATTATACAAAGAGCGATACCAAGCCTCTGGTGCTACTCTAAAATAATGTATAGATCCTGATAATATTTTGAATGGTTTACCATCTAGATAAAAATTTTCTTTTATGTCAAAAGAAGTCATACAAAGCTCCCTTACGTTTTGTAACCGTTTACAATTCATTGGTAACTCAATTCTCTTTCTCAAGTCACCGTGATATCTTTTTTATTTCTGTTATAATAGTTCTAATAATATTCTATATTGGAGGAATGGCATTGTAATGGGAAATAACATTCCAAAATACCAACGCATCAAAGATCGCTTAAAAAATAAGATTCTCTCAGGAAACTATAAGAAAGGTGATCGTTTTTTTACCGAATCTGAGTTAATTCAATCCTTTCAAGTAAGTTCTATTACGATTATTCATGCTTTAAGAGAGCTTGAGAAAGAAGGTTATATTACTCGTAAACAAGGTCTTGGTACCTTTATTTCTCGTACTCGAGAAGAAAAAATGGTTCGCTACGCTTCACTAGATAAACAACTTTCCCAAAACGAGGATGTTACAGTTCTGTCTATAACAAAGGGTAACGATCCTCATTATTTGGAAAAATTGGATTTGCACAAAACGGAATGCTACTACGCTATCCATAGAGCACGTACACTGGACCAAATACCTTATCTTTATCAAATCTCGTATATACCACACGACTATCTCTTAAATCCTAATGCAGATTTATCAGCCTACCAATCTCTTTACAGGAGATTTTATAAAGATTTTGGCATCCAATTAATGGAGGAAGCATTTCAAACATATACAGATTTAAGCAATCGTGTCCCGGATGAGGTGAAAAGTTTTCTTCAGCTAAATGACCAGATACCTTGTGTTAGACAAACCAAGCTGACTAAGGCTAGAAAAACTAATCGCGTTCTTGAATACTGCGAGCTCTATAAATCCTGGCAATATTTTTCATTTAAAACAGCTTCTCTTGATTATTAGAACTTTCCATTGTTCAAAAGGACTAAATTATTCTATAACTTTAGCTCCCAAGAACTAGCTGTTCTTTCAATGACTTTATTAAGGCCATCAATATTATTAAAGCCTTCTGTGCGTAACCACTGACGAGCAGCTTCTTGTCCTTGACCAATGTAAACTGGAACGGAACCTGCCCATGTCGCCCGGCCACAGAGGACACCATTGAACTTAGCACCTGATTCTGCCGCAAAGACTAAGGTTTCTTGGAAAAGCTCCGCTGAAACACCGGCACTAAGGTAAATATATGGGAGGTGACTGGCAGCTTCTTGCTCTTTAAAGGCCTGCGCAGCTTCTTCCCTTGTGAAAACAGCTTCCCCTTCCGCGAATCCTTCTACATAGTTCATGTTTACAGGTACTTCTACTTTTAGGACATCAATGCCGAATCGCTCATCTGAGAAAACTTTCATGGCTTCGTTAACTTTATGGGCTTTAACTTTTGCGAATTCAAGACTGCCGTTATCCGCAATCTTTTCATCATATGTTAAAATTTCTAGGAAAAATGGGATATCTTCTGCCTGACATTCTGATCCGATGCGCTCAATATAGGCTTTTTTCTGATCATTGATAGCTTGGTCACCATCAACATCATAGTAAAGTAAGAATTTAACAGCGTCTGCACCTGCTTCTTTGAGGCGTTTTGCTGACCATTCCACTAAACAGTCCGGAAGTCGTGATGTCGTTGTGGCATCATAACCTGTTTTTTCGTATGCTAAAAGGAGACCAGCATGCTCATCTTTGACTTTAACAGCTGGTAAACCATACTCTGGATCTAGCAAAATTGATGAAGCATAGGGTGTTAATTCTTCTGAAACCATGACTTTCAATTCTTCAATTTGCTCTACTGTTGGCTCTGTACTTTGGTGAGCAGCCATCATGCGTTTTAAAGCCCCTCGTTGATCAAAAGCAAGAGCTGAAATAATACCATTATGGCTTAGTTTTTCTAACTTACGTCTCTTTTCATCTGTGATTTGGTACATTTTGACCTCCTTAACCCTTATAGGAATGAATGCTTACACCTTTGACAACTCTGTTGACTGTACCCGTAGCAGAAGGAGTATCTGGTAAATTTCCATGCTTTACAGATGTTAATAAAGCAATAGTTTGAGCAGCAACGATAATTGGGAAAGCTAGGTAAGCATCCGGTAAGAGTAGTTCTGATGGCAAATCAAAACGAGTGCCGGAAAAGTTAGATTGACCTACTTGTCCGATGGAGAGAGTTTTTAAGGCTATATCGTCTGATTTTACTTCTTCTAAAATATCAATATCATATTGACGAATATAAGGATCGTTATTGACAAAATCTATTAGGATTGTTTTATCTGTTAAAAATGACTTCGGCCCATGTCTAAAGCCCATTGAACTATCAAATAATGTAGCAATTTTACCTGCAGTCAATTCAAGCACTTTCAACTGAGCCTCACGTGTTAAACCTGCTAAACTTCCTGATCCTAAATAAACCAATCGATCAAAGTCCAAATCTGTGAGAGCTTTAAAATCTTCTTCTTTCTCAAAAATGTGTTGAGCCATTTTTTTCATCTGTTGAACAAATGCATTTTTTTCATCATCCAGATGGTTTTCGTCAAAAATCAACAAAGCTGTCAACATCATACAGGTAAAACTACCCGTCATTGCAAAACCAGCATCATTAGAACGACTTGGCATTAACAATAAAAGATTACGGTCATTTGTGATTGCCTTTTGAGCTAATTTTCCTTCCTCTGCACACGTTATAGTTAAATGGAAGCAATTATCAACAATTTGAGTCGCTAAATCTACCGCTGCGACACTTTCTGGACTATTACCACTTCTGGCAAAAGAGACTAAAATTACCGTGTCTTCTTTATAAAGGTAATAATGAGGAGCAGAAACTAAATCTGTTGTCGCAATACTTGAAAACAAGTATTGTTTTCTATTGCCATTAGTTTGAAGATAATTCCAAATGCTATTGCCAACATACTCTGAAGTCCCTGCTCCAGTAAAAATAACTTTTACTTTTTCTCCGTTAGCGCTTTCATTCACTTGTTTTAAAAAAGCATCTATACTTTCTTTTTGAGAAAGAAAAGTTTCCAATGCTTCTTGCCACAGTTCTGGCTGTTGGTGAATTTCTTTTGTGGTCATTTCTGCCCCTAATTCTTGAAGTTCTTTTTTATTCATTTTAAACATAATTAATCCTCCAATAAGTTAACTTTTATTTATGGTTGGTTGATGGGTGATACGATAACGGAACTGATCAGCCCTAGCAATACTAAAGGTGTATTCAATTAAAACATTTTTTTCATTATAGGTTTTGCGTATAACATGAAGAACCGGGTCTCCTTTTTTAATTTCCAATAAAGATGCCTCGTAATCCAAAGCTATGCTCGCATAGAATTCTTCTTCAGCAAAACGAACCATCTCATGATAATCCTCTGAAAAAATATCGTATAGAGGTTTTTGTCTTAACATCTCTTCAGAAAGAGTTGAGAATTTTTGAAAGGGTAGAAAAGTTCTTTCTAACATTAATGGTTTATCATCTGCTAAACGTAGACGTTCAAGTTCAAAAATTTCAGTCCCTTTATTCACGTCTAATAAAGTTGATAAATAGGGAGTAACCGTTAACTTTTCAAACGATAAGATTGTTGTTTTAGGTTCACGTCCTTGTTTTCTCATTTCTTCGGTAAAACTATAAGCAGCTGATAAATCTGTTGCAGGTTCATTGATACCTGAAACGTATGTTCCTTTGCCTTGTTTTTTGTAGATTAACCCTCTAATTTCTAGTTCTTTCAAAGCAAGACGTACTGTAATACGACTTACACCATAATGCTCACTCAATTCACGCTCAGATAATAATTTGTCATTTGGTGACATGGATTCTCTTATTTTTAACTCAAGCATGTCAACCAACTGCATGTATAAAGGTCTTTGGCTTGTCATCAATTCTCCTCCAACTGGTTATAAACACTTAAGAGTATATTATATTATTAATTACAAGTCAATAGAATAAGTTAAAATTTTACAAAATAAGTAAGATAATCTATCCATCTATCTAACACATCTCCTTAAAAATAAAAAAACTAGCCATTAAAAGCTAGTTTTTTAAGTCTTAGGAGGTTTATGAAAAAAGAATTATTAGGGTTCCTATTGCTAGGATAGTACTAGTATAAGATTCATTGCTTAATTAGACCTTAAAGATTTTTGACAGAAAGCTTAATAGGAAGATCACAAAAATCCTCAGATAAAACCTGAGGATTTGTATGATTAATGTCTAAAATGTCTCACGCCTGTGAAAATCATTGCAATGCCATGTTTATTTGCTGCATCAATGGATTCTTGGTCACGAACTGAGCCACCAGGTTGAATAATAGCTTTGATGCCAGCTGCTGCAATTTCTTCAATGTTATCCGCAAATGGGAAAAAGGCATCACTAGCCAGGGCTGCTCCTTCTAGACGATCCTTAGCTTGCTCAATAGCAATACGAACAGAAGCTACACGGTTTGTTTGACCAGGTCCAACACCAAGAGTCATATGATTATTGGCAATCAAGATACCATTTGACTTGACGTACTTGATGGCGCGCCAAGCAAATTCCAAAGCTTCTTTTTCGTCATCACTAGGTTGACGTTCGGTAACAACTTCCCAAGCGTCAGCTTTTTCCTCAATAACATCTTGATTTTGAACCAACATACCACCAACAACACCTGTGTATTCCGTCTCAATTTCTGAAGCAGTTTGCCCTTCAAATGGCAATTGGAGAATGCGAAGGTTTTTCTTCTTGTTTGTGAGAATAGCTAGCGCTTCGTCTGAATAGCTTGGTGCAATAATGATTTCTAGGAAGATAGGGTGCATTTTCTCAGCTGTCGCTTTGTCAACTTCTCTGTTCAGAACAACAATGCCACCAAAGATAGAAACAGAGTCAGCCTCGTAGGCATAATCCCAAGCTTTTTCAATAGTATCTGCTTGCCCAATACCACACGGATTCATGTGTTTAAGAGCCACTACTGTTGGACGTTCTTTGAAATCACGAATAATACGGATAGCAGCATCAGCATCACGAATATTATTAAATGACAACTCTTTACCGTTCAATTGTTTAGCAGAGGCAATTGAGTAATCTGTTGGCAAGGCTTTTTGATAGAAATCAGCAGCTTGCTGTGGGTTTTCTCCATAGCGCATTTCCTGTTTCAAATCATAAGTAAGTGTTAGTTTTTCAGGTTTTGTTTCACCAACTTGGGCAGTGAAATATTCAGCAATTAAAGCATCATACGCTGCCGTATGACGGAAAACCTTAGCTGCTAAAGCTTGACGAGTTTCATAGGTTGTTTCACCAATTTCAGTTAATTCTGCTAGCACGCGCTCATAATCACTTGGATCGACAACAACTGTCACACTAGCATGGTTCTTAGCTGCTGAACGTAACATTGAAGGACCACCAATATCGATATTTTCAACAGCTTGGGCATAGGTTACATCAGGACGTAAGATGGTTTCTTTAAACGGATAAAGATTAACAACCACTAGGTCAATAAGTTCAATACCGTTTTCTTGTGCTGCTTTGAGATGAGTATCTAAATCGCGACGGGCTAAAAGACCACCATGAATATTAGGATGAAGCGTCTTGACACGACCATCCATCATTTCTGGAAAACCAGTGATATCATCAATAGCAATGGTTTTTATTCCAGCAGTATCAAGCGCTGTTTTAGTACCGCCGGTAGAGATAATATCCCAACCTAATTTTTTGAGTTCTTGGGCAAAGTCTACAATGCCCGCTTTATCTGAAACTGAAATCAGTGCACGTTTTGTCATCGTTATTCCTTTTCTCTTCATATCTTGGAGTCGTCAGCTTTTGACGCCCTCATTTTTCTAAAACCACTTTTATGACTTATCCGCAAGGAGCTCTCTAATAACCTCAGGATACAACTTGTATTCTGCTTCATGGATTCTAGCTTCAAAGCTTTCAATGGTATCTTCTTTCAGGCGTGGGACACGGACTTGTTTGATTATTTGGCCAGTATCTACGCCACTGTCCACCCAATGAATGGTTACACCTGACTGCTCAACACCTGCTTGCCAAGCATCTTCGATGCCATGGGCACCTGGAAATTCTGGTAAATAGGCTGGATGAATGTTTATCATTTTACCCTGGTAGGCTTCTAATAAGGTTGGTCCAACAATTTTCATGTAACCTGCTAAACAAACAAGGTCAATATTATGATCATCCAGTAATTGGACAATTTTTTCTTCATAGGCCTGCTTGTTGTCAAACTCTTTGAGTTCAAAAGCGACAGCATTGACACCTAACTTGTTAGCACGCTCTAAGACATAGGCATCTCGATGGTCTGAAAAGACCAAGGCTACCTGGAACTGCTCGGCTATGACCTGAAAATTCGACCCATTACCAGAGGCAAAAACAGCTATCTTTTTGCTCATTTGATGATAACACTCTTATCTTCTTTTTTAATGATTCGGCCAATTTCATAAACAGGTTCATCAAGCAATTCCTTAACACGAGCCACATTTTCTGCTTTTACAGCAAGCATCATGCCAATTCCCATATTAAAGATTTCAAACATTTCATCATGTTTAATCTCACCATATGTCTCCAAAGCTTTGAAAATAGGCAAAACAGGGACTTTTTCTTCCCAGATTTCAGCTGCCAATTCCTCAGAAAACATGCGTGGCACGTTTTCGATAAAACCACCACCTGTGATATGCGCAATCCCATTTACAAGGTTCTCTTTTACTAATGGAAGCACAGCTTTAACATAGATACGAGTAGGTTCTAAAAGGACTTCTTTCAAAGCCTTGCCTTCAAGTTCAGGTAAAATGGCTTCGCCTTCATAATCAGCAAAGACACGACGAACAAGAGAGTAGCCGTTAGAATGAATGCCACTAGAGGCCAAACCTAACAAAACATCGCCTTCAGAAACTTTTGAGCCATCAATAATTTGTGATTTTTCAGCAATCCCTACAGCAAAACCTGCTAAATCATAGTCATCTTCACCATACATGCCTGGCATTTCAGCAGTTTCTCCACCAATTAAGGCAGCACCAGCTTGAACACAACCTTCCGCAACACCTGCAACCACCTGTTCTAATTTGGCAGGTTCATTTTTCCCAGTTGCAATGTAATCTAGAAAATAAAGTGGCTCTGCACCTGCAGCAATGATATCATTAACACACATGGCAACGCAATCTTGACCGATGGTATCATGCTTGTCATATTTAATAGCTAGCATTAATTTTGTACCAACACCATCCGTACCAGAAATCAAAACAGGTTCTTTAACACCAGTTTTAGAAAGGTCAAACATGCCACCGAAACCACCAAGTGCTCCCATCACGCCAGCACGTTCCGTTCGGGCAACATGTTTTTTGATACGTTCTACAACCTCATAACCCGCTTCAACATCAACACCAGATTGAGCATAAGCATTTTTTTCAGTCATTTCATTTTTCCTTTTCTTTTAAACAATCCTTGATAAGAGAACTCGCAGCTAAAGAGAGCCTCTTGCAAATTTTCTTTTCTAACACGTAAGATGATAGGTCAGATATCATATTGCTCCTAATCCACCGTGATTGAAGTGTTTAGTCCCAATCACAAGTAACACTTACGACCTGAGAAAACAAAGGCGATACTACTTTGTTTACGAAATAGTGGGGTGTTTAGGCAAGTCGCAAGATAGCGATTGCCGTCTTGTGATTAGGGTGTTTACTCCCAATCACAAGTAACACTTATTTCACCTTCTCAATATAAAAGCTCGTTTTTTCTTCTAAACTGCGAAGGTATTCTTCTTCATAGTCATATAGTGGTGTTGGGTATTTCCCATCAAAGTAAGCCACACAAAGGCCACCATTTGGAGCATCTGTTTTAAGACCGATAGAATCAATCATGCCTTCCAAGGAGAGGTAGGTTAAACTATCTGCTCCAATAATCTCACAAACTTCATCAACAGTATGATTTGCAGAAATTAATTCACGTCTCGTTTGAATATCAATTCCGTAAAAACAAGGATATTTTAATTCTGGGCTACCAATAGCCACATGAACTTCCTTTGCACCAGCTTCTCTTAAAAGACTAACAATACGACGAGAGGTTGTTCCACGAACAATAGAATCATCAACCATAACCACGCGCTTTCCTTTTACAACGCCCGAAACAGCTGACAACTTCATACGAACACCTTGTTCTCGTAATTCTTGCGTTGGTTGGATAAACGTTCTTTGGGTATACTGGTTTTTAACCAGCCCCATTTCATTTGGTAGACCAGATTCTTCCGCGAATCCCATTGCAGCTGAGAGCGATGAGTTGGGAACACCAACAACAATATCAGCTTCATGTTTAAACTCTTGTGCCAAGCGTCTTCCCATATTTTTTCGTGCCGTATGAACATTAACACCATAAATGGTTGAATCCGGTCTTGCAAAATAAACATATTCCATTGAACAGATAGCCAATTGCGTGTCTTTGGTATAGGTGTCATAAGTGATTCCATTATCATCAATGATAATGATTTCACCAGGTAAAACATCCCGTACCCATTTGGCTCCAATAACTTCAAAAGCACAAGTCTCGCTGGATATTACCCAAGCACCATTAGACATTTGACCAATAGAAAGGGGTCTAAAACCATTTGGATCTAGAGCAGCAATCAATTTGTCTTCAGTCATTAATAAGTAGGCAAAGCCACCTTTTACAGTGTTCAATGCTTCTTTTACTTTGCCCATAAATTCTGGATGGTGACTTCTTCTAATCAAATGCATCAAAATTTCAGTATCTGAGGATGCATTAAATATTGCTCCTTCACGTTCTAACTCCTTTTTCAATGAAAGTGCATTGGTCAAATTACCATTGTGGCATAGACCAAATTGCTCATCGGTAAAGTTGTATAAGAAGGGTTGAATGTTATTGATGGATGCCGTCCCAGCTGTTGCATAACGCACATGACCTATTGCGGCTGTCCCTGTTAATTTATCCAAATCACTTTGTTTCTTAAAGACTTCAGATAATAATCCTGTATCCCGATGCTGTTTTAAACGCCCGTTTTCATTGGCCACAATACCTGCACCTTCTTGGCCTCGATGTTGAAGACTATGAAGTCCAAAATAAGTAACCTGAGCTGCATGTGGATGTCCCCATATGCCAAATACACCACATTCTTCATTGAGTGATTTTATTTCATGTGTCATTTTTACCTCTGATAGTTTTGGGGATGTTCCCAATTATTGTTTTCCTGTAAAATAGTTAACTGCTGATGCGAATAAAGACTGGTCTTTATGGCCAGGTATATTTTGGAAAAGTCCTTCTTCGTATCTCTCAGAGTGGCCCATTTTCCCAATAATCTGTCCGTTTTTGCTCGTTATTCCCTCAATAGCATGGAATGAACCATTTGGATTGTAGCGTGAATCCATACTTGGACGACCTTCAAAATCAACATATTGACTGAAAATTTGACCATTATCCCTTAAACTGATGAACTCTTGAGTTGTCACGACAAATTTTCCTTCGCCATGTGATACAGGAATGGCATGAATATCGCCAACAGATACACCTGCTAGCCATGGTGAGTTGGTATTAGCAATACGTGTTTCCACCATTTTAGAAACGTGTTGGTTGGCATCATTGTAGAAGAGTGTTGGACTTGATTCATGAACACCTTCAAAGTTTCCATAAGGTAACAAGCCTGACTTAACAAGGGCCTGGAATCCATTACAAATACCAATGATGAGACCGCCTTTGGCAATAAAAGCATCAATTGCTTTGCGAACTTTAGCATTAAGAAGAATGTTCACAATAAATTTTGCAGATCCGTCTGGTTCATCCGCTGCAGAAAATCCACCTGCAAAAAAGATAATATTAGCCTTTTCAATATATTCAACCATTGTCTCAACAGATTGTTCAATAGCTGCTTCATTCAAGGTAACAAATGGTACTAAATGCACTTTGGCACCTTCTTTTTCAAATGCTTTTGCAGAATCATACTCCGAATTTGTTCCTGGGAAAACAGGAATATATACGACCGGTTCTGCAATTACTGTCTCTGCTTGAATGACTTGAGTGTTTGTCACTTCAGGAACTTCTAGCAATTCTGCTGCTTGTTCAAATTCTGTGGGATAGATATCTGCCAATTTGCCTTCATAAGCTTCAAGAAGCTCTGCACCTTCTAAGATCACGCCATTAAAGTCTAAAGCAAAGTATTCTTGGGTTTCACCAATTTTGACTGCGTCAGCAATTTCTTCAGAAGAAGTAAAGACAAAACCACCAAGTTGAGCACTTAAACTTGATTCGATATCGTCAAGATTGATTTTAGCCCCTAATTGATTTCCGAAAGCCATTAAAGCCAAGCTTTCCACAAGTCCACCATATTTAACAGCTGCTGCTGCTGTAATCTTGTGTTTTTGCTGGATACTGCTAAATAGCTTAAAGTTATCCTTAATGCTTGTAAAGTCAATCGTTTCACTGATTTCTTGACCAGCTAGATAGTAAACGAACTGATTCACTTCCTTAAATTCAGGTGATAACACCTTGTTTGTATCTGCTGTTGTAACCCCAAAAGCAACCAATGTTGGTGGTACTGTCAATTCTTCAAAAGTTCCTGACATTGAATCTTTTCCACCAATAGAAGGTAAACCAAGCTGAATCTGTGCCTCAATAGAGCCTAATAGAGCTGCCACTGGTTGTCCAAAATTTTCAGCCTCTTTATCCATACGTTGGAAATACTCTTGATAAGAAAAACGAGCTTTTTCCCAATCAGCACCACTTGCAACCAAACGTGCAGTAGCTTCAACGACAGCATAAGCTGCGCCATGGTATGGTGACCATTCTGCAATATATGGATGATAGCCTTGCGCCATAACAGAAGCCGTTGTTGTAACTCCATGTTGAACTGGTAATTTTTGAATAGAACTTTCCGTTGGTGTCATCTGATAGCGTCCACCTAACGGATGGTTAACCGTTGAACGGCCTACTGAACTATCAAATAAGGTCTGTAACCCTTTTTGTGAACTATGATTTAAGTCGGAAAGAAGAGCTAAGGTATCGCTTTCTAAAGATTCAAGACTGGTTTTTCTTTGTCCTGGAACAGCCATGTCATGATCAATAACTTTTGCCTCAACCTCTACGCGAACACCATTAGTATCCAAGAAGGCACGATCAAGATCAACAATGGTTTCACCGTTCCAAGTCATGACTAAATGAGGTTTTTCAGTAACCTCAGCAACAACAACCGCAGCGATATTTTCTTTTTGACATTCCGCAATAAATTGCTCAACATCTTCAGGTCTAACCACAACAGCCATACGTTCTTGAGATTCAGAAATGGCAATTTCAGTTCCGTTTAGCCCTTGGTATTTTAAAGGTACTTTATCTAAATCAATCTCAAGTCCATCAGCCAATTCACCAATTGCTACGCAGACACCACCTGCTCCAAAGTCATTTGACTTTTTAATCAGACGAGTAACATCACCATTTCTAAACAAACGCTGAATTTTGCGCTCTTCAATAGCATTACCTTTTTGAACTTCAGCGCCAGCCGTTTCAACAGACTCAATGGTTTGAACTTTAGAAGAACCTGTTGCTCCACCAACACCATCTCGACCAGTTTTACCCCCAAGTAAAATAACCAAATCACCAGCCACTGGTTTTTCACGAACAACATTTTCCTTAGGTGCTGCTCCAACAACTGCCCCTAATTCCATTCTTTTAGCAACAAAGCCAGGATGAAAATATTCCTTAACATAAGTTGTTGCTAATCCAATCTGGTTGCCATATGAAGAATAGCCGTGCGCCGCAGTTTTTGAGATGACCTGTTGCGGTAATTTCCCCTGACGAGTCGCCGCAATAGGAGCCGTGATGTCTCCTGCACCCGAAATTCTCATAGCTTGATAAACATAGGAACGCCCGGATAATGGGTCACGAATAGCACCACCAATACAAGTCGCCGCACCACCAAATGGTTCAATTTCAGTAGGATGGTTGTGTGTCTCATTTTTGAACATAAGAAGCCAAGGCTCTTTAACACCATTAACATCAACCTCAATTTCAACAGAACAAGCATTAATTTCATCAGACACTTCCATGTCATCTAAACGACCATTAGCACG
Organism: Streptococcus uberis; assembly: GCF_900475595.1. Lineage (NCBI taxonomy): Bacteria > Bacillati > Bacillota > Bacilli > Lactobacillales > Streptococcaceae > Streptococcus > Streptococcus uberis. Next base: position 39,752 of record NZ_LS483397.1, on the reverse strand, counting down.
TTCATAACGACCAAAGATAGTTGCCATATCCATCAGTGTTTGAGGTTTGTCTGAACGGCCAAGCTCTTGACGCATTGAGATATATTTATCATAAGTAGCTTGCAGTTGCTCTTTAAACTTAGATGCAGAAAAATCAATGGCTTTTAATTCTGTTTCAAAAGTTGTGTGACGGCAGTGATCTGACCAATAAGTATCTAATACTTTTAATTCAGTCTCAGTCGGCACGCGCCCAATTGATTTGAAATAATCTTGGATGAATAGCAAATCTGCTACTTCCATAGCTAAACCTTGCTCAGCTTTATAAGTCGCAAAATCCTCCGCATTGAAATCCTCAAAGAAGTTTAATTTTGGAATACTTTTATCAGATTCTGAAAATTCCTGACTTGCAATCCCCTTTGTAATATCCTTAAATCGAGAATCCACAGGATTTAATAAATAACGTTTTAATGACTCTAGCTCTTTAGAATCAATATCCTTGTTGACAAGGTATAGCTGAGCTGTTACCACTCTCGTATCATTTGCACTGCCTAGTAAAAGTAAAGCTTCTTGAGAGCTTGCTGCACGTTGATCAAATTGACCAGGTAAGGACTCAATTGCAAAAAAGGCAAACTGTTCCAAGTCAGAAAGAATAGCTTCTTCCGACAAAAGAGTATCTGTCACTTGTTCTGAAAAGATATGTTTTTCAGCAGCATCTACCAAGTCCAAGCTCATGTTAAAAACATCATAGACCTGGATAATTCGAAGCTCCTTTAATGTTTCTAATTGGAGTTTATGTTGTAACTCTTTAACAAGTGACTGAGCTTTAATTTGAAAATCAGCTTTTTTTTCAACAAAAATGCGTTTGTCCATTATCTTTATTCCTTTTTTCCTACTATCTCTTGAACATGCCATAAACAATGTCTTATAATTGCTCCAGTTTCTCTAAAACAATTTGATAGACATCTGTCAAATTACCTAAATCACGACGGAAAACATCCTTGTCCATGTGATTACCATCTTTATCCCAAAGACGGCAGTTGTCTGGAGAAAATTCATCCGCTAAGATGATATTGTCATCTTTATCAAAACCAAACTCCAGTTTAAAATCAATCAATTGTAAATCAATTTGTTGAAACCATCCTTTTAATAATTGATTAATACGTAAGGTTTCTTCTTTGATGTAAGCTATTTGTTTCTCGTCAGCAATTTTCAAAAAGAGGACATGCTCATCATTAATAAATGGATCATCCAACTCATCTTTTTTATAATAAAACTCTACAATTGGAGTATCTAAAGGGATTCCCTCAGCAATGCCAAAACGTTTTGCAAAAGATCCTGCTGTAACATTACGTAAAACGACTTCTAAAGGAATAATATCTACTTTTTTATTTAATTGTTCTGTATCTGAAAGTTTTTTAATAAAATGTGTTGCTACTCCAGCCTCATTCAACTTTTCAAAAATAAGGGAAGAAATCTTATTATTTAAGACCCCTTTTCCAACAATCGTTTCTTTTCTAGCACCATTAAGCATTGTAGCCTGATCTTTATAAACAGACTTTATGACGTGTTCATCCTCAGTTGTGTAAATATCTTTTGCTTTTCCAGTATAAATGAGTTGGTTGGACATGGATTGTTCGCCTTTCCTATTCTTTTTAATAAAGAATAACATACATTCACTCAATATTCAACATTTTATTGACAATAGCAATTGCATTTTTTCTTAACGTTCGTTTTTTAACAACAAAAAAAGGAGCAGGGCTCCTTTTCATCTTTATTTTGCTAATTTCTTCTGCAGATAATCTATTAAATCTCCAATAGTCATCAAAGTCTCAACATCTTCATCTGGAATACTAATTGAAAATGCATCCTCAACATTAATAACAAATTCCATTAATTCAATAGAATCAACACCTAAATCATCTTTTAAACTTGTTTTCTCTGAAATCAGTAAAGCTTTTGCAGGATCTTGTACCTTGATGATTTCTTCAAGTCTTTTTAATAAATCTTCTCTAGTCATTACTGATAGTCTCCTTCGAAAACGCTTCTGAAAGTTGGCCAACCACATTTGTTTCCAACATAGTACGTACTTGTTTTATGGTGTAGTAAATAGAATTAGCATCACTAGAACCATGCGATTTGACAACAGGAGCTTTTAAACCAAATAAAACAGCTCCTCCAGCACCAGAATAGTCTAATGAATGCTTCATATCAGACAAGCTCTCCTTCAAGAGAAGGGCTCCAAGTTTTGCTTTAAAGCCACCGCCTTTTATTGATGATTTTAACTGTTTCATAATACTTAGAGCTGTTCCTTCAATTGATTTAAGCACAGCGTTTCCCGTAAAACCATCAGCAACAACAACATCAGCAACGCCTGACATCAAATCACGCGCCTCAACATTTCCAATAAAATGAATATTAGGATCTTGGGATAATAAGGCGTAGGTCTCTTTCCTTAACGGATCCCCTTTTGTTTCTTCTGTTCCATTATTTAGTAAACCGACACGTGGTTTAGCAATACTTCGAACATTTTTAGCATAAAAAGACCCTAAAATAGCATATTGATGTAAATGAGAAGCTGTATTTTCAGCATTGGCCCCCAAATCCAGCATATCAAAGCCTTTTTGATTAGTAGTTGGCAGAGTTGACATTAGACCTGGCCTATCGACACCTTTAATACGGCCAACCACAAACAAACCCGCGGCTAGTAAGGCACCGGTGTTCCCTGCAGAAAGTACTGCATCAGCTTGTCCCTCTTTAACTGCTTTTGCAGCTAAAACCATTGAAGCATTCTTTTTACGACGAATCGCTTTTGCAGGCTCATCATCAGAATCAATTTTTTCATCGGTGTGAATAATTGTTACTCTTTCCTCTGATTCCAGATAATGCTTGATTTTCTCTTGATCTCCATATAACTGAATCTCAATATCCTTAAAAGAAGCAAGTGCTCGATTTACTCCTTCAATAATAGCTTGAGGGGCATTATCTCCTCCCATAGCATCAATGGCGATTTTTTTCATTTGATATTGACTCCTTTGTTTCATAACTCTTTGTCAAATAACGTTCCTATTATAGCATAACCTTACAACCATAAACAAGGCAATACCTTCTTCTTTAGATCAGGAGTCATTAGACTCTGTTCTCATAATATCTCCCCATTTGTCTAAATCATCAATAAACTTTTTACTTTTTAAATGGATACCAACATAATCATCATATAAAACATCAATAAATCGTCTGAGTTTTCGTTTCATTTCTGGTTTTAAAGAAATGCTTTTTAAATCAGAAAAGTGAATGGATTGAAATTGATTTAATAAATAAATAACGTTTGGATCTAAATGACTCCTGTGAAGATCTTCATGAAAATGTTGAGGGCACAAAAGACCTGAATATTTATGGGAAAAGTCAAATGGTAACCCTGTCCTATGACAAAAAACACATTCATTAAAATTGAGATGAAGTCCAAAGCGATCAAGTACCTGAATTTCAAAAATATTAGTTAAAACTTCGTAATCCAGGCCTTCCTCCATCAAATCCAAGGTTTTTTTCAAAAATGCAAAAAGATGTGGATCAGATTCATTATCAGAAATGGCTGCATCAGCTAATGCTAAGAGATAACTAGCATATGAAAGTTTAAATAAATCTTGATTAATTTTGGGATAGTTCTGAACACTATTATAATCTTCAATGTAAGATAAGCCTTTTTCATTCAACTTCATCATAAAATCAGCAATGGTTAATGGTTGTATGACAGAGGCAAGTTTTGATTTCCCCACATTTTTGACAAAGAACATTCTTTTTCCTGAGGTTTCAGTAAAAATTTTGACAAGTTTGTCATCTTCTCTGTAATTTCTGTTATAGAGAACCAATCCTAAACTTTTTTTAGTTTCCATAATGATCCATAAATACTGTTAAGCGTTTCATTGCTTCTTTAATAGTTGTCATGCTTGCAGCATAAGATAAGCGAACATAGCCTTCACCATATTTCCCGAAAGCTCTTCCTGGAATCAGAGCAACCGCCTCTTTTCTAGCCAAATCTTGACAAAACTTAAAGGAATCCTCATGCCCATACCCTTCCGGAATTTTGGCAAAAATATAAAAAGCTCCCTCAGGTTTTATCATTGAAAAACCAAGTTTCGTCATCTCAGATATAATGTAATCCCTTCTATGGATATACTCATTTTTCATTGGTAATGCATCGTTTCTTCCCTTAGTCAATGCCTCAATTGCAGCAAATTGTGCCATTGTCGTTGCAGCTGTTACCAAATATTGATGACTCTTTATTAATTGAGAGGTAATGGAAGCTTTGGCACAGATAAAACCAATCCTCCACCCAGTCATCGCGTGGGATTTTGACAGACCATTAATCACAATAGTCTGATCTGGTAAATATTCTGCAATGGAAACATGCCCTTGCCCACTATAATTCAATTCCGAATAGACTTCATCACTCACCACAAAAACCTCATGCTTTTTTAAAACATCTGCAAATGAGGCTATCTCCTCCCGTGAATAGACTACACCTGTGGGATTTGAGGGATAATTCAATAACACAGCCTTTACATCTGCTCCCTCTTCTTTTAAAGCTTTATCTAACATCTGTGGTGTTAGACGAAAGTGATTAGCAGTAGTATCAATTTCAACCATTTTAGCTCCAGCAAGAGTCACAATAGGCTCATAACCTGGATAAGCAGGTGCTGGTAATAAAACTTTATCTCCTTCTTCTAAAATCGCTAAAAGCGTTGCTGAGAGAGCTTCAGTAGCTCCAATGGTCACTAATATTTCATTATCAGGATGATAAGTAAGATTATACTTTGTTTTTAAAAATCCAGATACTGCTTGTCTTAGCTCAATCAAACCACTCATACCAGTGTAATGCGACTGATTGGCATCAATTGCAGCCTTTGCAGCTTCCTTAATATGATCAGGTGTTGTAAAGTCTGGTTCTCCCAGTGTTAATTTCAAAATACCAGGAATATCAGAAATTGACTGATCAAACTGTCTAATTAAAGAGATTTCTATTTTGTATAACTGTTTATTAAATTTATGACTTAGGTCCATACATGCCCCCCTAGAATAATACTTTTATTATACCTGAATTTCCAAATCCTTGCAGAAAGTGACAAAAAAAGTAGCCAATTGGCTACTTTATTAATCAACTTCGAAAAGTGGAGATAAAGGACGTTTTTCATGAATTCTAATAATAGCTTCACCAATTAAATCAGCAATTGAAATTTGCTCAATTTTATCAATCAAACGTTCTTCCGGAAGGAAAATAGTATCTAATACCACCAATTTCTTGATAGCAGATTTTTGGATATTATCTAAAGCAGGGCCAGAAAGCACAGGATGGGTACATGAAGCATATACTTCTGTTGCACCAGCTTCAGCCAGTGCATCCGCGGCGTGACAAATTGTCCCAGCAGTATCAATCATATCGTCAATCAGAATACATTTCTTACCTGAAACATTTCCGATGATATTCATCACTTCACTGGTATTCATTTTATTAACACTACGACGTTTATCAATGATTGCAATTGGGGTATGGAGGAATTGTGCTAACTTACGGGCACGAGTGACACCACCATGGTCAGGACTAACAACTACAACATCATTACCTACAAGTCCATGACGATCAAAATATTCTGCAATTAAAGGCGCACCCATTAAATGATCAACAGGAATATCAAAGAAACCTTGAATTTGAGCAGCATGTAAATCAACTGTTAGAAGTCTATCAACACCGGCAACTTCAAGCATATTAGCAACCAATTTTGAAGTAATTGGTTCACGAGAACGTGCTTTTCTATCTTGACGAGCATATCCATAATATGGCATTACAACACTGACTGTCTCCGCACTGGCACGTTTTAGGGCATCCACCATAATCATGATTTCCATCAAGTTATCATTTACTGGCGAACTAGTTGATTGTAAGATAAAGACATGATGACCACGAATTGACTCTTCAATATTAACTTGTATCTCACCATCTGAAAATTGACGAACTGTTGATTTTCCCAGTTCAATACCCATTGATGATGCAACTTTTTCCGCTAACTCCTTGTTTGACGACAACGCAAACAACTTTAAATCAGAATAAGACATTTTTTCCTCCAAAGTTTTAATCCTCTACCATTTTAACCCTTTTTATGCATTTTTTCAAATGAATTCAAGACTAAAATAAAAAAAGACCAGCAAAGCTGGTCACTTTAATTAGCGTGGATAAATATATACTGCTGCGCCTTGGTATGTTGATGTTGGATCAAACCAACCACGGTGATCAGCAATGTATTGGTTTCCATTAAAGTTAGATTCCATTACACGGATTCTTGTAGATGATTCAACGGCAGTTACATAAGCAACGTGACCATAACCACCACCAGTCCAAACTGCAACGGCACCAACTACAGGAGTTGTACCTACAGAGAAACCTGCTGCTGCTGCACTAGCTGCCCATTGTCCACCATTACCCCAGTTATTTCCAACCCAAGGAGCAAGTGATTTAACACCCCAAGTACATTGACCAACTGGGTATGTATTTACTGAACTATATGAAGGTCTTGGTGTCGCCACTGGCGCTGCTGCAACCGGTGTTGCTGCTGTTTGTGCCACTGGTGCTGCAACAGAACTTGTTTGTGGCGCCGTTTGAGCTACAGGTGCAGGTGTTGCTACAGCAGTAGCAGCTGGTGTAGCAACAGCAGGTGCTTGTTGTACTTCTGCGGCTTGTGCTTGTGCTTTAGCAACTGATTCAGCTTGCGCTTGTGCTGCGGCTTCTGCTGCGGCTTCTGCTTGTGCTTGCGCTTGTGCTGCGGCTTCTGCTTCTTTTTGTGCTTCTTCTTTTTGCGCAAGAAGAGATGCTTTTTGTTCTTCAGCAGTTTCCATTTGTGCTGCAAAGTCTAATTTTGCAACTTTTAATTCGGCTTGTTGTGTTTCAAGTGAAACTTTATTTGCCGCAAGAGTTTCCATATTTGAAGCTACAGTATTAATTGCTTCTTGGTTAGCTGCTTGTTTTTCTTCAAGAGATACTTTATCTGCTTTTTGTTGGTTCAACATTTTAGCATTAGCACTAACGACTTCACGAATTGCTACAATACGATTAACAACATCAGAAATTGATTTAGAATTTAAAAGTGTATTAATGTATGTTGAAGTTGCAGTTCCTTTTTGAGCACTACGTGCTTGTTTTTCTAATGCATCTTTGCGAGCAACAATTTTGCTTGAAAGTGATTGGATTTCCTCGCTTAATTTAGCTGATTTTGCTTCTAATTGTGTATTTTCTGCTTCTAAATCAGATTGTTTAGTTTGTAATGATCCAATTTGTGATTGTAATGCATCTACCTTAGATTGTGCAGCAGCTTGTTCTGCAGTTAAATTTGAGATGATAGAATCCTGTGCAGCGATTTTTGCATCAAAATTATCCGCATTAACTGTTGTTGCTGTTCCAAGGGTCACACCACTTACAAGAACGGCTGATAATATTCTCTTTTTCATTTTAAAAAAATTACTCCTTTTCGATAAGACATCTTATATTCTACCAGAAAATAAAGCAAGTAACATTACGCAATTGTTACAGTTATATGTAATAATCAATAAAAAAAGCGATGCAATTGTTTATGGAATATTACAAAAATTCCCAAATTAAAAAATAAAGAAGGTAAAAAATGATATGTAATGAAGAAAGAAAGTGAAAGGTTGATAAATTGATGATTTCGTAGAAGAAGAAACGTTACAATAACATAAATAAATAAACAAATTGTATAAAGCAGACTTTCCTGAAAAACCGAAAGATTTTTACTAAATATTTTTTTAAAACCAAAAGCAGTCAAAGAAAACAAAGGTAAGCTCAAAACAGTTATGCCTAAAAAAGAAAAATAATAATAATCATAGATTGTTCCAAAAATAATAGCATATGCAAAAGACCATTGTGAGTATTCGCTCTGACAGAATAAAAAAAGTATCGTGACAAACAGATAAGACGTTACCATAAAATGTGAAAACGAAAATTCATACAATAGCTCTGAAAAATGTGCATCAGTTAATAAAAGAGGAATTGACAATAAAAGATAAAATATAAAACGTTTTCTCATTCCTTACTCTTTCCCAATCATGTAGACATAGCTAATATCATCAAATTTTCCATCTAAATGAATATAAATTTTTCTTTTCAACTTATCTTCGGAATTTTCAATTTTAGCAACTGTACCAATAGAAATGTCAGTAGCCGTTTCACCATCCAAACCACTGGTAAAAACTTTTGCTCCAATAGTAACCATCTGATTAGAATTAAATTCAGAAGATTCCATTAATTGTCTATCAGAATGATATGATTTTAAGTTACCATATATCGTTCCTTGTTTATCTTCAATTTTTATTGGTAAATCAAAATTTTTGCCACTAGTTAGTAAATCAATACGTGAACTATTTCCACGACTATCTGATACTTTCCCAATAAGTGAATCATTAGAGGTCACTAATGTATTTTCATTAATAAATGATGAACTAGGATATGAAACTATTATTGAGTCAGCCCAGCTTCTAGGTGTTCTAACCATTAAATGCCCAATAATTGATTTCTGAATTGGTGAAGTTACCTTCAAAAGTTCTTTTAACTTTTTATTTTCTGATTTATAGAATTTCAATTCAGATGAAAAGCTATCAGATTCTTTCAATTTTCTCTTTAATTCCTTATTTTCAAAGTATGCCTTAAAAAGATTCTGAGAATGATCAATACAATCATTAACAACTAAAAAGGGTCGAGAGATAATATAATCAACTTTAGAAATAAAAAAATTTGAACTTCTCGACAAATAAGGAGAAACTGTCTGGTTAAATGTGAAAGAAATCATAAGAGAAAAAATTAATACCATAAAAAGCCAGAAAAAAAATTTAGAAAATTTATTATTATACATAAAGAATAGCCTCACAAAAGAAAAAAAAAAAAACGAAATATCATCAAAGATATTATCGTTTATCAATACGGAGAATAAGGGATTCGAACCCTTGCGCCAGTTACCCGACCTAACGATTTAGCAAACCGTCCTCTTCAGCCTCTTGAGTAATTCTCCATTTTAATGGGCACGAGTGGACTCGAACCACCGACCTCACGCTTATCAGGCGTGCGCTCTAACCACCTGAGCTACGCGCCCAAGCTAAAAATAATAGCTTGGTAAAACTATAAAGCGGGTGACGAGAATCGAACTCGCGACAACAGCTTGGAAGGCTGTAGTTTTACCACTAAACTACACCCGCAAAATTTAAAATGGCGCGAGACGGAATCGAACCGCCGACACATGGAGCTTCAATCCATTGCTCTACCAACTGAGCTACCGAGCCATGAGACAAACTATTTGTTAATTGCGGGAGCAGGATTTGAACCTACGACCTTCGGGTTATGAGCCCGACGAGCTACCTAGCTGCTCCATCCCGCGATAATATTAAAGGAGGATGTGGGATTCGAACCCACGCACGCTTTTACACGCCTGACGGTTTTCAAGACCGTTCCCTTCAGCCGGACTTGGGTAATCCTCCGAAATATGGACCTTGTAGGACTCGAACCTACGACCGCTCGGTTATGAGCCGAGTGCTCTAACCAGTTGAGCTAAAGGTCCAAAGTCATCCATATCAAAAATAAATAGCGGCGAAGGGGATCGAACCCCCGACCTTTCGGGTATGAACCGAACGCTCTAGCCAGCTGAGCTACACCGCCATAAATCGGGAAGACAGGATTCGAACCTGCGACACCTTGGTCCCAAACCAAGTACTCTACCAAGCTGAGCTACTTCCCGAAATGATGCACCCTAGAGGAGTCGAACCTCTAACCGCCTGATTCGTAGTCAGGTACTCTATCCAGTTGAGCTAAGGGTGCTACTTATTTAATTATTAATGCCGAGGACCGGAATCGAACCGGTACGATGTTAACCATCGCAGGATTTTAAGTCCTGTGCGTCTGCCAGTTCCGCCACCCCGGCCTTTCTAAAGCGAACGACGGGATTCGAACCCGCGACCCCCACCTTGGCAAGGTGGTGTTCTACCACTGAACTACGTTCGCAACTTTTTAGTTATGCCGGCTACATGACTTGAACACGCGACCCTCTGATTACAAATCAGATGCTCTACCAACTGAGCTAAGCCGGCTGATTTTTTATGCGGGTTAAGGGACTTGAACCCCCACGCCGTTAAGCGCCAGATCCTAAATCTGGTGCGTCTGCCAATTCCGCCAAACCCGCCTCTATGACCCGTACTGGGCTCGAACCAGTGACCCATTGATTAAAAGTCAATTGCTCTACCAACTGAGCTAACGAGTCTTGTCATTTTACGTGAGATATAAGCTTTCCTTACATCCGCTATTTTTTTAAAAGTCCACTGAACTTTCAAAACGGTCCCGACGGGAATCGAACCCGCGATCTTCGCCGTGACAGGGCGACGTGATAACCGCTACACTACGGGACCTGTATCTTTTTAATACTATGGGAGTTAACGGGATCGAACCGCTGACCCTCTGCTTGTAAGGCAGATGCTCTCCCAGCTGAGCTAAACTCCCATTGAGTGTTCCTAAGCTAAGCAACTTCCGTATCTAACAGGGGGCAACCCCCAACTACTTCAGGCGTTCTAGGGCTTAACTACTGTGTTCGGCATGGGTACAGGTGTATCTCCTAGGCTATCGTCACTTAACTTTTCGGTTGGTCTCTAATTGTATTCGAACTAAAATCTTAGTGAAAAAGATAAACTTCCTTGTGTCTTGCGACACAGCGTCTGTTTCCTATTTTCTTACAGATTTCTTTACGTTCTCATTACTTAAGCTAACCCACTCAAAATTGAATATCTATATCTTATCAAGAAGTTGACCTCATTGTCAATAAACTTTTTATCTTTTTCGGATAAGTCCTCGAGCTATTAGTATTAGTCCGCTACATGTATCACTACACTTCCACTTCTAACCTATCTACCTGATCATCTCTCAGGGCTCTTACTGATATAAAATCATGGGAAATCTCATCTTGAGGGGGGCTTCGCACTTAGATGCTTTCAGCGCTTATCCCTTCCCTACATAGCTACCCAGCGATGCCTTTGGCAAGACAACTGGTACACCAGCGGTAAGTCCACTCTGGTCCTCTCGTACTAGGAGCAGATCCTCTCAAATTTCCTACGCCCGCGACGGATAGGGACCGAACTGTCTCACGACGTTCTGAACCCAGCTCGCGTGCCGCTTTAATGGGCGAACAGCCCAACCCTTGGGACCGACTACAGCCCCAGGATGCGACGAGCCGACATCGAGGTGCCAAACCTCCCCGTCGATGTGAACTCTTGGGGGAGATAAGCCTGTTATCCCCAGGGTAGCTTTTATCCGTTGAGCGATGGCCCTTCCATGCGGAACCACCGGATCACTAAGCCCGACTTTCGTCCCTGCTCGAGTTGTTGCTCTCGCAGTCAAGCTCCCTTATACCTTTACACTCTGCGAATGATTTCCAACCATTCTGAGGGAACCTTTGGGCGCCTCCGTTACCTTTTAGGAGGCGACCGCCCCAGTCAAACTGCCCGTCAGACACTGTCTCCGATAGGGATCACCTATCCGGGTTAGAGTAGCCATAACACAAGGGTAGTATCCCAACAACGCCTCAAACGAAACTGGCGTCCCGTTCTCGATGGCTCCTACCTATCCTGTACATGTGGTACAGATACTCAATATCAAACTGCAGTAAAGCTCCATGGGGTCTTTCCGTCCTGTCGCGGGTAACCTGCATCTTCACAGGTACTAAAATTTCACCGAGTCTCTCGTTGAGACAGTGCCCAAATCATTACGCCTTTCGTGCGGGTCGGAACTTACCCGACAAGGAATTTCGCTACCTTAGGACCGTTATAGTTACGGCCGCCGTTTACTGGGGCTTCAATTCATACCTTCGCTTACGCTAAGCACTCCTCTTAACCTTCCAGCACCGGGCAGGCGTCACCCCCTATACATCATCTTACGATTTAGCAGAGAGCTGTGTTTTTGATAAACAGTTGCTTGGGCCTATTCACTGCGGCTGTCATCGCTGACAGCACCCCTTCTCCCGAAGTTACGGGGTCATTTTGCCGAGTTCCTTAACGAGAGTTCTCTCGATCACCTGAGGCTACTCGCCTCGACTACCTGTGTCGGTTTGCGGTACGGGTAGTATGTATTTAAACGCTAGAAGCTTTTCTTGGCAGTGTGACATCACTAACTTCGCTACTTATTTTCGCTCCCCATCACAGCTCAATGTTATAGAGATAAGCATTTTACTCATCTCACACCTCACTGCTTAGACGTGCACTTCCAGTCGCACGCTTTAGTTAGCCTTCTGCGTCCCTCCATCACTATACATACTAGTACAGGAATATCAACCTGTTGGCCATCGGATACACCCTTCGGTCTCTCCTTAGGTCCCGACTAACCCAGGGCGGACGAGCCTTCCCCTGGAAACCTTAGTCTTACGGTGGACAGGATTCTCACCTGTCTTGCGCTACTCATACCGGCATTCTCACTTCTATGCGTTCCAGCACTCCTCACGGTATACCTTCTTCACACATAGAACGCTCTCCTACCATCCCCTAAGGGATCCACAGCTTCGGTAAATTGTTTTAGCCCCGGTACATTTTCGGCGCAGGGTCACTCGACTAGTGAGCTATTACGCACTCTTTGAATGAATAGCTGCTTCTAAGCTAACATCCTAGTTGTCTGTGCAACCCCACATCCTTTTCCACTTAACAATTATTTTGGGACCTTAGCTGGTGGTCTGGGCTGTTTCCCTTTCGACTACGGATCTTAGCACTCGCAGTCTGACTGCCGATTATATCTACTTGGCATTCGGAGTTTATCTGAGATTGGTAATCCGGGATGGACCCCTCACCCAAACAGTGCTCTACCTCCAAGAGACTTAACATCGACGCTAGCCCTAAAGCTATTTCGGAGAGAACCAGCTATCTCCAAGTTCGTTTGGAATTTCTCCGCTACCCACAAGTCATCCAAGCACTTTTCAACGTGCCCTGGTTCGGTCCTCCAGTGCGTTTTACCACACCTTCAACCTGCTCATGGGTAGGTCACATGGTTTCGGGTCTACAACATGATACTATGACGCCCTATTAAGACTCGGTTTCCCTACGGCTCCGTCTCTTCAACTTAACCTCGCATCATATCGTAACTCGCCGGTTCATTCTACAAAAGGCACGCTCTCACCCATTAACGGGCTCGAACTTGTTGTAGGCACACGGTTTCAGGTTCTATTTCACTCCCCTCCCGGGGTGCTTTTCACCTTTCCCTCACGGTACTGGTTCACTATCGGTCACTAGAGAGTATTTAGGGTTGGGAGATGGTCCTCCCAGATTCCGACGAGATTTCGCGTGTCTCGCCGTACTCAGGATACTGCTAGGGCTAAAGTCAATTTTAAATACGAGGCTGTTACTCTCTTTGGCTTACCTTCCCAGGTAATTCTTCTATTAACTTTATGTCCCACTTCGCAGTCCTACAACCCCGAGGAGTAAACTCCTCGGTTTGCCCTCCTGCCGTTTCGCTCGCCGCTACTAAGGCAATCGCGTTTGCTTTCTCTTCCTGCAGCTACTTAGATGTTTCAGTTCACTGCGTCTTCCTTCTCATGACCTTAACAGTCATGGATGACATGCATTACATGCCGGGTTCCCCCATTCGGACATCTCTGGATCAGCGCTTACTTACAGCTCCCCAAAGCATTTCGTCGTTAGTCACGTCCTTCTTCGGCTTCTAGTGCCAAGGCATCCACCGTGCGCCCTTATTAACTTAACCTTATTTCCAGTCCTTAGACCTTCTTGATTTTTTTTAATATGTTCGCGTTTATCTTTTTTTCGGTTTATTTCTTGTTACTTTTCTACAATCATTTTCATGATCGTGGAATTTGATATAGATATTCAATTTTCAATGGACTATACTAAGATACAATGAAACTTCACTTCTATTAAGGTCAGTTGAACTGTATCCTATGGAGCCTAGCGGGATCGAACCGCTGACCTCCTGCGTGCAAAGCAGGCGCTCTCCCAGCTGAGCTAAGGCCCCACAGTTTGTCTCTGCGTCTTGCAAGACCTCTCAAAACTAAATAAGACTTAACCAACGTGTTCCTTATCCTTAGAAAGGAGGTGATCCAGCCGCACCTTCCGATACGGCTACCTTGTTACGACTTCACCCCAATCATCTATCCCACCTTAGGCGGCTGGCTCCTAAAAGGTTACCTCACCGACTTCGGGTGTTACAAACTCTCGTGGTGTGACGGGCGGTGTGTACAAGGCCCGGGAACGTATTCACCGCGGCGTGCTGATCCGCGATTACTAGCGATTCCGACTTCATGTAGGCGAGTTGCAGCCTACAATCCGAACTGAGATTGGCTTTAAGAGATTAGCTTGCCGTCACCGGCTTGCGACTCGTTGTACCAACCATTGTAGCACGTGTGTAGCCCAGGTCATAAGGGGCATGATGATTTGACGTCATCCCCACCTTCCTCCGGTTTATTACCGGCAGTCTCGCTAGAGTGCCCAACTTAATGATGGCAACTAACAATAGGGGTTGCGCTCGTTGCGGGACTTAACCCAACATCTCACGACACGAGCTGACGACAACCATGCACCACCTGTCACCGATGTACCGAAGTAAAGCTCTATCTCTAGAGCGGGCATCGGGATGTCAAGACCTGGTAAGGTTCTTCGCGTTGCTTCGAATTAAACCACATGCTCCACCGCTTGTGCGGGCCCCCGTCAATTCCTTTGAGTTTCAACCTTGCGGTCGTACTCCCCAGGCGGAGTGCTTAATGCGTTAGCTCCGGCACTAAGCCCCGGAAAGGGCCTAACACCTAGCACTCATCGTTTACGGCGTGGACTACCAGGGTATCTAATCCTGTTTGCTCCCCACGCTTTCGAGCCTCAGCGTCAGTTACAGACCAGAGAGCCGCTTTCGCCACCGGTGTTCCTCCATATATCTACGCATTTCACCGCTACACATGGAATTCCACTCTCCCCTTCTGCACTCAAGTTTGACAGTTTCCAAAGCGAACTATGGTTAAGCCACAGCCTTTAACTTCAGACTTATCAAACCGCCTGCGCTCGCTTTACGCCCAATAAATCCGGACAACGCTCGGGACCTACGTATTACCGCGGCTGCTGGCACGTAGTTAGCCGTCCCTTTCTGGTTAGTTACCGTCACGTAATGGATTTTCCACTCCCATTACCGTTCTTCTCTAACAACAGAGCTTTACGATCCGAAAACCTTCTTCACTCACGCGGCGTTGCTCGGTCAGGGTTCCCCCCATTGCCGAAGATTCCCTACTGCTGCCTCCCGTAGGAGTCTGGGCCGTGTCTCAGTCCCAGTGTGGCCGATCACCCTCTCAGGTCGGCTATGTATCGTCGCCTTGGTAAGCCGTTACCTTACCAACTAGCTAATACAACGCAGGTCCATCTCATAGTGAAGCATTTGCCCCTTTTAAATAGGGTACATGTGTACCCTATTGTCATGCGGTATTAGCTATCGTTTCCAATAGTTATCCCCCGCTATGAGGTAGGTTACCTACGCGTTACTCACCCGTTCGCAACTCCTTAGACCAGTGCAAGCACCAGTCCTCAGCGTTCTACTTGCATGTATTAGGCACGCCGCCAGCGTTCGTCCTGAGCCAGGATCAAACTCTCATTTTAGTTTGAACTTACTCGTTCGTTTCTGTCGCTGACAGATTTATTGTGTTTCTTAATTGACAGGTAATATGCGCTAACATATCACCCTCACGTTTGGTTTCTTTGTCTTATTCAGTTCTCAAAGGTCTTTGGTTTATTATTTTATATAATAAACATCGGGAAGACAGGATTCGAACCTGCGACACCTTGGTCCCAAACCAAGTACTCTACCAAGCTGAGCTACTTCCCGAAATGATGCACCCTAGAGGAGTCGAACCTCTAACCGCCTGATTCGTAGTCAGGTACTCTATCCAGTTGAGCTAAGGGTGCTACTTATTTAATTATTAATGCCGAGGACCGGAATCGAACCGGTACGATGTTAACCATCGCAGGATTTTAAGTCCTGTGCGTCTGCCAGTTCCGCCACCCCGGCCTTTCTAAAGCGAACGACGGGATTCGAACCCGCGACCCCCACCTTGGCAAGGTGGTGTTCTACCACTGAACTACGTTCGCAACTTTTTAGTTATGCCGGCTACATGACTTGAACACGCGACCCTCTGATTACAAATCAGATGCTCTACCAACTGAGCTAAGCCGGCTGATTTTTTATGCGGGTTAAGGGACTTGAACCCCCACGCCGTTAAGCGCCAGATCCTAAATCTGGTGCGTCTGCCAATTCCGCCAAACCCGCCTCTATGACCCGTACTGGGCTCGAACCAGTGACCCATTGATTAAAAGTCAATTGCTCTACCAACTGAGCTAACGAGTCTTGTCATTTTACGTGAGATATAAGCTTTCCTTACATCCGCTATTTTTTTAAAAGTCCACTGAACTTTCAAAACGGTCCCGACGGGAATCGAACCCGCGATCTTCGCCGTGACAGGGCGACGTGATAACCGCTACACTACGGGACCTGTATCTTTTTAATACTATGGGAGTTAACGGGATCGAACCGCTGACCCTCTGCTTGTAAGGCAGATGCTCTCCCAGCTGAGCTAAACTCCCATTGAGTGTTCCTAAGCTAAGCAACTTCCGTATCTAACAGGGGGCAACCCCCAACTACTTCAGGCGTTCTAGGGCTTAACTACTGTGTTCGGCATGGGTACAGGTGTATCTCCTAGGCTATCGTCACTTAACTTTTCGGTTGGTCTCTAATTGTATTCGAACTAAAATCTTAGTGAAAAAGATAAACTTCCTTGTGTCTTGCGACACAGCGTCTGTTTCCTATTTTCTTACAGATTTCTTTACGTTCTCATTACTTAAGCTAACCCACTCAAAATTGAATATCTATATCTTATCAAGAAGTTGACCTCATTGTCAATAAACTTTTTATCTTTTTCGGATAAGTCCTCGAGCTATTAGTATTAGTCCGCTACATGTATCACTACACTTCCACTTCTAACCTATCTACCTGATCATCTCTCAGGGCTCTTACTGATATAAAATCATGGGAAATCTCATCTTGAGGGGGGCTTCGCACTTAGATGCTTTCAGCGCTTATCCCTTCCCTACATAGCTACCCAGCGATGCCTTTGGCAAGACAACTGGTACACCAGCGGTAAGTCCACTCTGGTCCTCTCGTACTAGGAGCAGATCCTCTCAAATTTCCTACGCCCGCGACGGATAGGGACCGAACTGTCTCACGACGTTCTGAACCCAGCTCGCGTGCCGCTTTAATGGGCGAACAGCCCAACCCTTGGGACCGACTACAGCCCCAGGATGCGACGAGCCGACATCGAGGTGCCAAACCTCCCCGTCGATGTGAACTCTTGGGGGAGATAAGCCTGTTATCCCCAGGGTAGCTTTTATCCGTTGAGCGATGGCCCTTCCATGCGGAACCACCGGATCACTAAGCCCGACTTTCGTCCCTGCTCGAGTTGTTGCTCTCGCAGTCAAGCTCCCTTATACCTTTACACTCTGCGAATGATTTCCAACCATTCTGAGGGAACCTTTGGGCGCCTCCGTTACCTTTTAGGAGGCGACCGCCCCAGTCAAACTGCCCGTCAGACACTGTCTCCGATAGGGATCACCTATCCGGGTTAGAGTAGCCATAACACAAGGGTAGTATCCCAACAACGCCTCAAACGAAACTGGCGTCCCGTTCTCGATGGCTCCTACCTATCCTGTACATGTGGTACAGATACTCAATATCAAACTGTAGTAAAGCTCCATGGGGTCTTTCCGTCCTGTCGCGGGTAACCTGCATCTTCACAGGTACTAAAATTTCACCGAGTCTCTCGTTGAGACAGTGCCCAAATCATTACGCCTTTCGTGCGGGTCGGAACTTACCCGACAAGGAATTTCGCTACCTTAGGACCGTTATAGTTACGGCCGCCGTTTACTGGGGCTTCAATTCATACCTTCGCTTACGCTAAGCACTCCTCTTAACCTTCCAGCACCGGGCAGGCGTCACCCCCTATACATCATCTTACGATTTAGCAGAGAGCTGTGTTTTTGATAAACAGTTGCTTGGGCCTATTCACTGCGGCTGTCATCGCTGACAGCACCCCTTCTCCCGAAGTTACGGGGTCATTTTGCCGAGTTCCTTAACGAGAGTTCTCTCGATCACCTGAGGCTACTCGCCTCGACTACCTGTGTCGGTTTGCGGTACGGGTAGTATGTATTTAAACGCTAGAAGCTTTTCTTGGCAGTGTGACATCACTAACTTCGCTACTTATTTTCGCTCCCCATCACAGCTCAATGTTATAGAGATAAGCATTTTACTCATCTCACACCTCACTGCTTAGACGTGCACTTCCAGTCGCACGCTTTAGTTAGCCTTCTGCGTCCCTCCATCACTATACATACTAGTACAGGAATATCAACCTGTTGGCCATCGGATACACCCTTCGGTCTCTCCTTAGGTCCCGACTAACCCAGGGCGGACGAGCCTTCCCCTGGAAACCTTAGTCTTACGGTGGACAGGATTCTCACCTGTCTTGCGCTACTCATACCGGCATTCTCACTTCTATGCGTTCCAGCACTCCTCACGGTATACCTTCTTCACACATAGAACGCTCTCCTACCATCCCCTAAGGGATCCACAGCTTCGGTAAATTGTTTTAGCCCCGGTACATTTTCGGCGCAGGGTCACTCGACTAGTGAGCTATTACGCACTCTTTGAATGAATAGCTGCTTCTAAGCTAACATCCTAGTTGTCTGTGCAACCCCACATCCTTTTCCACTTAACAATTATTTTGGGACCTTAGCTGGTGGTCTGGGCTGTTTCCCTTTCGACTACGGATCTTAGCACTCGCAGTCTGACTGCCGATTATATCTACTTGGCATTCGGAGTTTATCTGAGATTGGTAATCCGGGATGGACCCCTCACCCAAACAGTGCTCTACCTCCAAGAGACTTAACATCGACGCTAGCCCTAAAGCTATTTCGGAGAGAACCAGCTATCTCCAAGTTCGTTTGGAATTTCTCCGCTACCCACAAGTCATCCAAGCACTTTTCAACGTGCCCTGGTTCGGTCCTCCAGTGCGTTTTACCACACCTTCAACCTGCTCATGGGTAGGTCACATGGTTTCGGGTCTACAACATGATACTATGACGCCCTATTAAGACTCGGTTTCCCTACGGCTCCGTCTCTTCAACTTAACCTCGCATCATATCGTAACTCGCCGGTTCATTCTACAAAAGGCACGCTCTCACCCATTAACGGGCTCGAACTTGTTGTAGGCACACGGTTTCAGGTTCTATTTCACTCCCCTCCCGGGGTGCTTTTCACCTTTCCCTCACGGTACTGGTTCACTATCGGTCACTAGAGAGTATTTAGGGTTGGGAGATGGTCCTCCCAGATTCCGACGAGATTTCGCGTGTCTCGCCGTACTCAGGATACTGCTAGGGCTAAAGTCAATTTTAAATACGAGGCTGTTACTCTCTTTGGCTTACCTTCCCAGGTAATTCTTCTATTAACTTTATGTCCCACTTCGCAGTCCTACAACCCCGAGGAGTAAACTCCTCGGTTTGCCCTCCTGCCGTTTCGCTCGCCGCTACTAAGGCAATCGCGTTTGCTTTCTCTTCCTGCAGCTACTTAGATGTTTCAGTTCACTGCGTCTTCCTTCTCATGACCTTAACAGTCATGGATGACATGCATTACATGCCGGGTTCCCCCATTCGGACATCTCTGGATCAGCGCTTACTTACAGCTCCCCAAAGCATTTCGTCGTTAGTCACGTCCTTCTTCGGCTTCTAGTGCCAAGGCATCCACCGTGCGCCCTTATTAACTTAACCTTATTTCCAGTCCTTAGACCTTCTTGATTTTTTTTAATATGTTCGCGTTTATCTTTTTTTCGGTTTATTTCTTGTTACTTTTCTACAATCATTTTCATGATCGTGGAATTTGATATAGATATTCAATTTTCAATGGACTATACTAAGATACAATGAAACTTCACTTCTATTAAGGTCAGTTGAACTGTATCCTATGGAGCCTAGCGGGATCGAACCGCTGACCTCCTGCGTGCAAAGCAGGCGCTCTCCCAGCTGAGCTAAGGCCCCACAGTTTGTCTCTGCGTCTTGCAAGACCTCTCAAAACTAAATAAGACTTAACCAACGTGTTCCTTATCCTTAGAAAGGAGGTGATCCAGCCGCACCTTCCGATACGGCTACCTTGTTACGACTTCACCCCAATCATCTATCCCACCTTAGGCGGCTGGCTCCTAAAAGGTTACCTCACCGACTTCGGGTGTTACAAACTCTCGTGGTGTGACGGGCGGTGTGTACAAGGCCCGGGAACGTATTCACCGCGGCGTGCTGATCCGCGATTACTAGCGATTCCGACTTCATGTAGGCGAGTTGCAGCCTACAATCCGAACTGAGATTGGCTTTAAGAGATTAGCTTGCCGTCACCGGCTTGCGACTCGTTGTACCAACCATTGTAGCACGTGTGTAGCCCAGGTCATAAGGGGCATGATGATTTGACGTCATCCCCACCTTCCTCCGGTTTATTACCGGCAGTCTCGCTAGAGTGCCCAACTTAATGATGGCAACTAACAATAGGGGTTGCGCTCGTTGCGGGACTTAACCCAACATCTCACGACACGAGCTGACGACAACCATGCACCACCTGTCACCGATGTACCGAAGTAAAGCTCTATCTCTAGAGCGGGCATCGGGATGTCAAGACCTGGTAAGGTTCTTCGCGTTGCTTCGAATTAAACCACATGCTCCACCGCTTGTGCGGGCCCCCGTCAATTCCTTTGAGTTTCAACCTTGCGGTCGTACTCCCCAGGCGGAGTGCTTAATGCGTTAGCTCCGGCACTAAGCCCCGGAAAGGGCCTAACACCTAGCACTCATCGTTTACGGCGTGGACTACCAGGGTATCTAATCCTGTTTGCTCCCCACGCTTTCGAGCCTCAGCGTCAGTTACAGACCAGAGAGCCGCTTTCGCCACCGGTGTTCCTCCATATATCTACGCATTTCACCGCTACACATGGAATTCCACTCTCCCCTTCTGCACTCAAGTTTGACAGTTTCCAAAGCGAACTATGGTTAAGCCACAGCCTTTAACTTCAGACTTATCAAACCGCCTGCGCTCGCTTTACGCCCAATAAATCCGGACAACGCTCGGGACCTACGTATTACCGCGGCTGCTGGCACGTAGTTAGCCGTCCCTTTCTGGTTAGTTACCGTCACGTAATGGATTTTCCACTCCCATTACCGTTCTTCTCTAACAACAGAGCTTTACGATCCGAAAACCTTCTTCACTCACGCGGCGTTGCTCGGTCAGGGTTCCCCCCATTGCCGAAGATTCCCTACTGCTGCCTCCCGTAGGAGTCTGGGCCGTGTCTCAGTCCCAGTGTGGCCGATCACCCTCTCAGGTCGGCTATGTATCGTCGCCTTGGTAAGCCGTTACCTTACCAACTAGCTAATACAACGCAGGTCCATCTCATAGTGAAGCATTTGCCCCTTTTAAATAGGGTACATGTGTACCCTATTGTCATGCGGTATTAGCTATCGTTTCCAATAGTTATCCCCCGCTATGAGGTAGGTTACCTACGCGTTACTCACCCGTTCGCAACTCCTTAGACCAGTGCAAGCACCAGTCCTCAGCGTTCTACTTGCATGTATTAGGCACGCCGCCAGCGTTCGTCCTGAGCCAGGATCAAACTCTCATTTTAGTTTGAACTTACTCGTTCGTTTCTGTCGCTGACAGATTTATTGTGTTTCTTAATTGACAGGTAATATGCGCTAACATATCACCCTCACGTTTGGTTTCTTTGTCTTATTCAGTTCTCAAAGGTCTTTGGTCTCTTGCGAGACAACTATTATATTCTATCAGGTTACGAGCCGTTTGTCAATAGATTTTTTCTTTTTTATTTCTTTTTTATCCATCAACTTGCGCTTTCTGACAGCTTTATTAGTATACCCACTTCTCTTTCTATTGTCAATAGAATATTACTGTTTTTTTACATTTTTTCATATACATTTCAAGTAACATCAAAATAGCCCTGATCTGGTGTTTAGGGCTATTTTAATTAATTTAATTCTGAATGTTTAAATCCATAAAAAATATATAATAATATTCCTATAAGTGTTGATACACCAAATGCAATCCATGTTCCAACCATATATTGCGACATAAAGGATAAACAGATTAAAATCGCTAAAATCGGTAAAATTGGGACTAATGGCGTCTTAAATTGTCCTTTTTCAGGTAATCCCTCATTTTTCCGTAAAATAATAATGGCTACTGACATAATAATAAGATAGGCAAGTGTACAAATATTTACAAATTCAGCTAAACTAGCAAGTGGAACTACACCTGCACAAATCATTGAAATTAATCCAACTAGTAGAGTTGCATTTTTAGGTATGAAACTGTCTTTTGTAACTTTTTTTAATACTTTTGGAAGTAGCCCGTCTCGACTAATACTATACACAATTCTAGCTAAAGCAAATGTCATTGAAATACAAACAGTTATCAGAGTTAAAACTGCTACAAATGAGATATAATTTGCTGCCCACCCTATGCCTATTTCTCTTAAAGCATAAGCAACTGCATCTGGTACATCAAGCTTCTTATAATATACAATACCTGTTAATATTCCTGTTACGACTACATATAATATTGTAACAATTATTAGTGAGTATATTATTCCTTTTGGAACATTTTTTTGTGGATTTTTAACTTCGTCGACTGTCATTGAGATAGACTCAAAACCTAGAAACGCAAAAAACATCACTGAAGCTCCTGCAAATATTCCTGATTTACCACCGTAAAGTTGGCCTAATCCGTATGGAGCAAAATTTGACCAATTGTTAAGATCAATAAAAAATAAACCAACAACAATGAATAAAGCAAGTGCAGAAAACTTCAATATCACTAATATACTATTAAATCTTAATGCTGTTTTTGAATTCATCAGAACTATTGAAGTGACAATAACCATGACTAACATTGGAAGAAAATCAATATAAGTCCCTTTACTAACATTAAAAGTACCGTTTAATGCTTGTGGCAGGTGAATGCCATAGCTCGATAGGAGACCTTTTAGATAACTTCCCCAGCCTACTGCAACACTTGAAATGGCAGTTAAAAACTCCATAATAATATACCAACCGACAATCCATGCTGGAAATTCACCTAATGTAGCATATACATAGCTATAGGCACCACCATTTGCTGGTATTCTAGAAGCAAATTCTGCATAAAATAAAGCTAATATTGCAATAGCCAATGCAGATAAAATAATTGAAATTGTGAGAGCAGGGCCTGCATATTTAGCAGCACCAATACCCGTTATAGTAAATATCCCTGTCCCAACCATTGAGCCAAGTCCTAAAAAAATGAGATCAAAAACAGTAAGATGTCTTCTCATTTCAGTTTTTTTGGTACTATTATTTTTTTTTCGAAAAATATTCATTATAATACTTCCTAGATTCTTTTATCTAATAAGTTTACCACAGTCACAAACCAATGTAAATTTCATAAAAAAATCTAAAGAAAATATTCTTTAGATTTTTTATATTATTCTTCTTCAATCATTTTGTCTTTAATTTCTTCATAGGATAATGCATGTAAATCTTCATCTTCTGAATCAATATTTTCTGGCATTTTACCTGTTTCAAAAATTGATTTAATCTGTGCAGCATCCAATGTTTCATATTTCAATAGAGCTTCCGCAATTAATTTATGAGTCTCTCTATTTTCATTAATAATATCAGCAGCTCTATTTCTTGCTTCATTTAATAAAGCTCTTACTTCATCATCAATCATTTGTGCTGTTTGAGAAGAATATGATTTTTCTGGTGATAATTGACCTGGCATCATAGCATGGTTGCCTTCATATTGAACCGGACCTAATTTATCACTCATTCCATATTCAGTTACCATTGCTCTTGCCATTTGAGTAGCTTGTTCAAAATCATTAGAAGCACCTGTTGTTTGAGAATTGAAAATAATTTCTTCAGCAACACGACCACCCATCAACCCAGCTAACTGCTCTTTCAAATCATCTTTTGAAAGAAGCATTTGATCTTCTTTAGGTAATGCAATCATGTAGCCACCAGCTCTTCCTCTTGGTACGATGGTTACTTTATGAACTACACGTGCATTTGATAAAATCAAACCGACAATGGTATGACCTGCTTCATGATATGCCACCATTTCTCGCTCTCGTTGAGAAATAGTACGATCTTTTTTAGATGGTCCTGCAATTACACGATCTTCTGCTTCATCTATATCACTAGCATCAATTTTTGTTTTATTTCTACGTGCAGCGACTAAAGCTGCTTCGTTTAAAACATTTTCTAAATCTGCCCCAACAAAACCAGGTGTTTGTTGAGCAACAACCTTAAGGTTAACATCTTCTGCTAAAGGTTTGTTTTTTGCATGAACTTTAAGAATAGCTTCACGACCTTTTACATCAGGTCTACCTACCAAGACTTTACGATCAAAACGACCAGGTCTTAGCAAAGCAGGGTCTAAAACATCACTACGGTTCGTTGCAGCAATTACAATAATACTTTCATTACCTTCAAAACCGTCCATTTCAATTAAGAGTTGATTCAAAGTTTGTTCACGTTCATCGTTACCGCCACCCATACCAGCACCACGACGTCTACCAACTGCATCAATCTCGTCAATAAAGATAATGGCACGTTCAGCCTTTTTAGCATCTTCAAAAAGTGAACGAACACGACTTGCTCCAACTCCGACAAACATTTCAACAAAGTCAGAACCAGAAATACTGAAGAAAGGAACGCCCGCTTCCCCAGCCACTGCTTTAGCCAGTAATGTTTTACCTGTACCTGGAGGCCCCTCTAATAGCACACCTGACGGTATACGGGCACCTAAAGCTTTATATTTTTTAGGGTTTTTAAGAAAATCTACAACTTCTACTAATTCTTGTTTTTCTTCCTCAGCGCCAGCAACATCTGTAAATCTTACTTTAACATCGCCTTTTGATTGTGATTTTGCCTTATTTTTCCCAAAGCTCATGGCACCTCTTGCACCACCACCTTGGTTCATCATCATCATCATGAAGGCTGCAAAAATAACAATTGGTAAGAAACTCATTAAGAATGAAATCCAAGCACCACTTGAACTTTCTTGTTTAATCGTAATTTCAGTACCGCTTGCATCTGCAGCTGATGTAACGTCTTTTAATGTTGAATCACTAGGTAAAATCAGAGATGTAAATTCTGAAACTTTAGTCGCCGCCCCAGTTCCAAAAAAAGATAATCCAGGATCTGCAGCTATTTTCTGAGGTTTTTCATATTTACCACGGACTTCTATAATACTTCCACTAGGCTGATAAGTAATTGATTTGACATCTCCAGCCTTAATTTGTTTGATTAGTTTAGAGTAACTAATCTGTTGGCTCTGTGTACTAGTACCTTTTAAATAGTATTGGAAACCTGTAATCACAAGTACAATTACTAAAATATAGATAAATGAATTTTTCACAAAACCATTATTTTTATTATTTTTCATAAAGTAACAATTGACCTTTTTCTATTTTGTATAGACTTCTTCTTTTAATACTCCTACATAAGGAAGGTTACGATAGTTTTCATCGTAATCTAAACCAAAACCAACGATGAATTCATTTGGTACATCGTAGCAAACATAGTCCGCATCAATATCCACTTCACGACCTTCAGGCTTGTCGAATAATGTTGCAATTTTTACTGAATTAGCTTTACGATACTTGAACATATCACGTAAATACTTGAGTGTTCTACCAGTATCAATAATATCTTCAATAAAAATAATATCTCTGCCTTCTACATTTGTATCAACATCTTTTAAGATTTTAACTTCACCACTACTTGTCATACCACCATGGTAACTTGAAACAACCATAAAATCAATTTCAACATGTGTGTCAATATGTTTCATTAATTCAGACATAAAAGGAACGGAACCTTTTAAAACACCAACCATTAAAGGATTTTTCCCTTGATAATCTTTTGTGAGTTGTTTTCCTAATTCCTTTGTTTTTGAAATAATTTCTTCTTCAGAATATAGTACTTTTTTAATATCTTGCTCTAACATGATGTCACCTTTTTCTTAATTTCTCAACATACAGTTTAGCCCTCATTATACCATCTTTTGGAGCATTTCTCAAATATGTTTTACCAGCAACCAAAACAAATAGTATTTCATTATTTTGTTCACCAACAACTGCCTTATTTCTTTCTTCATGAGAAAATTTTTCATCAATAAATAGCCTTCTCAACTTTTTAGAAAAATGATCAAAGTGAATCTTATCACCTTCTTTTCTTTTACGTAATAAAATTGGTGAAAGATTGTAAATTGGTATAATCTCATCATGTGGTATCAAGTCATCATTTGAGAATGAAAATTTAATAGAATGAAAGATTTTACTAGAATCATATTCTATCAGAACAGGTTCACTTTTTGTCTCGGTCTCAAGCCCTATTTTTTCAATAACACTGAAATCTCTGGTCAGCTTTAGAAAATACCCATTTTTTAATGGAAAAACCCCTTCTTTTTTTGTTGTTAAAAGGTGTAACACGTTATCAAATTGTTGTCTTGTTAACATTAAATCAGGAAATGTATTGATATATTTTTGTAAAAGGTAGAACTGAGTAGCATTCGTTTGTTCTAAGAATTGATACCTTTGTTGAAAATCAATTTCTTTTGTTAAATCATCTAGTGCATCAATAAGGTATTCTGTTTCCTTTGCTAAAGACAGAAGAGAAGTTTTAAAATTTGGATTTTCCTGCTCTATCTCTTTCATATAATGATTTCGTATTCTATTTCTAAAATAATAGTTTTCAAAATTGGATTGATCTTCAAAATGAAATATATTTGGAAACTGTGACTTTTGAATTCCTAAAAATGGCCTGATGAGTTCTCCTGTACCAAAGGACTGAATTTCCTTAATTCCTGATAGGTATTTTAATCGACTACCTCTAAAAATCCTCATCAAAATAGTTTCTGCTTGATCATCAGCATGGTGTGCCGTAACAAGGGCAGTATAACCTTCTTCTTGCATTATCTTTTTAAAAAAGTCATATCGGAATGTTCTTGCCTTAGCCTCTGTAAATTTTCCTTTAAAAGAACTTGTATAAATAGGTATATTATGTTTTTTTGCCCATTCAATCAGGTAACTTTCTTCTATTTCAGATTCTTGACGTTGTTTATGGTTTACATGAACAATTCCAATTAAAATCTCAAACTTTTCTTGATATATATGCAAAAAGTGCAGTAAATTCATTGAATCTACTCCACCTGAAACTGCTATTAATACTTTAGTATGGTTATTAAAAAAATGTTTAGCTTTTACTTGGTTATAAATATCTGTATACATCATCATTTCAATATAGAATAAATACTATCGGCGATTGCAGTAATATCATCGTAGGATGCGTTCTCACTAAAAATCGATAGAATGAATGGCGAGTCACTATAAACTATTGCAACATCATGTTTATAATCATAGGCATCACCAATTTTATGAGCTACTGGTACAGCAATATTTTTAGAAATACGTTGATTGTCAAAATCAGTATTTGTTAAATAAGAAACAATAGGTCCATTTTGATAGTAAATAGATTCCATTACATTTGCTGCTGCTTTTGAAGATAACATCCGTTCTTCCATATCCCAATTAGTACCAGAAATAGCTGTCATTTGAGTAGAGAAATCTCTATCATATTGATTAGCTAGATAATAGCCAAGTATATTTGTAGCAACATTATCAGAATGCTGGGCAACTGCTTTTAATAAATCATCAACAGTATAATTCTCATTATCTGACGTTTTTGGAAGTTTACCACTCCCTGATGGATCATAGTCACCTTTAAAATGGTTTACTTGATCAGTATATTTTAAGGTCTGATTAAGAGAAGTTTTACCAGTTTCAATCTTATTTTGAACATAGTATAAGGTTGCTAATTTAGCAATACTTGCAGAATACATTAATTTATCGGCATTGATTCCTGCACTTGTCTGTGTTGTTAATTGTTTAACAAAAATAGAATAATTTTCTTTATTATATTTTTGACTCAGCATTTCTTGAACTTTTACCATTCTGTTATCAGCTTTTGAGAGATATTTCTCAGAAACCCAACCTTTGTTTTCAATATAATAAAAATTTCCATGCTGTGTTTGTGATAGTTTTGTAACATGAACTTTTGAATAAGGTTTTAAATCACTATTAATAGGTAAAACTCCTTTTACAAGAGGTTCTTCATAGATTGTAAAATCTTTTTGTAGCCACAACCAACTATTGAGATTGGTTTGATTAGTTGTTTCGTCTTCATAAATGAACTTTTTATTTGCCAAAATAAATTGTCCATTTGCTAATTGAAAAATTGGTAAATTATTTTGATTTAACAAAAGATTATTGATTTTAAAATCATCATTTGGTTTAAGAACTCCACTTGGAATTGTTAAAGATTGATCACTATATGTTTGAAGCTCATCGTAGACATTTGGATTTTTAGGAATTGCATTAAAATACGTACTAGAAGTTAGCACGTTTTGAGACAATTGATGAATGGTTGTACTTGGAAACGATATAGATTTTTCAGTACTAATAACAGAAATAGGAGATAGAAAAAAGACCATTAACATACAAGCTAATAATTTTTTCATTCTTACTCCTTTCTTTTTTTTGCTATCGATTGACTCTCTTCTTTTAATTTTTGATTTTCTATATGCAACTCTTCTAATTTTTCATCCGAATAAGATAGAAAAGTTTCAATTTTTTTGACAATATTTTCCATATTATTTTGGTAATAATCCAGGTATTGGATAAATAACTTCACCTTCTTGTGAAAGGTAATATTTAGCACGAGCATACTTTTTCACAAAGTCGTCATCTTTTAACTGTTTAGCTAATTTTTTTTCAACTTTAGTGCTCTCATCTAAGGCTTGATATTCTTTTTTTAGTTCAATAACTTGTTTATTTTGTTTTTCAAGTCCAACATAACTTTTTACTAGGTTGTAAGTCGGCAAAATAAATAAAAACATCATTACAACCAATATCCAACCCATAAAACGATTACGTTTTTGATTTTCTTCCTCTTCAAATCTTTTTTTGAGATTTTCTTTTGCGATGTATTGATTGTTTAATTGAACAATACTAGGCTTCTTCATGACTTTCAACCCTTAATTCTTTAATAATCTCATACATTTTGACAGCATCTTCTTTCTTAGTGCTATCTTTCATTTCTAAAACTTTTACCGTTAATAATTTATTACCAAAACGAATCTCGATTTCATCATTTATTTTTAAATCAGTGGAACTTTTAGCCAAAACACCATTAACTTTAATACGTCCTTTATCTGCCACTTCTTTTGCAACAGGTCTCCTTTTTATAATACGGGAAACTTTTAAAAATTTATCTAATCTCATATTTTACCTCACAGTCCATTTTATTCTATCACTTTTCATTTATAAATGGTAGGTAAGACCATAATTTGTCTTCAAACACTTTTAGTCGTTTACTGATTGTCAGAAAAACAACTAAACCAGAGAAAGTTGACACTAGAATTGAAATCAAGTTATCTAATCTTGTTCGACTTGGTAAATAATATTGTGACACTAGAACAGTAAGTGACATTACTATCAATGAGAAGATGAATTTCCTATTTTTACATACAGTTAGGGAAATAGTTGTTTCTCTAATATAGAGTATCAAAATCATAACTAAAGGTAGGACAGTTGATAAAGAACTACCAATCACCGAGAAATAGTAAGTTAAAATTGGAGTTAACATAATTTTTAGGAGCAAACCAAATGAAAGGTAGATAAAAGATTTTTTTTGATTTTCTTCAATGAACATTTTTTGATGAAAAAATTGAATAAAACTAGACAGAGCTATTGTTCCTAAATAGATTTCTAAAGCTAGCCAACCATTATTATCTTCAAATAAAAAGCGATTCATTGATCCCAAAATACACATAAATCCTAGTGACAAAGTCGTATTAAAATAATAGATAAATTCAAAGAAAGATTGACTTTCTGTCATGTAATTTTCTTTTTCTATGTAATAATCTTTAGTTAATTTTGGCAAAAAAGTGGTGAAAAAGGCTGTAGAGAAAATAAGACCAAATTGTATTAAAGGCTGTCCTCTGTCATAGATTCCCTTTGTTATTTCAGCAACTATTTCAATCTTACCACTCTCAACCAAGGTTTTTTTAACAAATAAAGCATCAATAAATTGAAAAAGTAAAAGGTAAACGCTAAAGAAAATAAAAACAAAACTTGATAAGCCTATATCTGTTAAATATGTTATATTTACATTTTTGATAAGTGACTTTATTAAATCAATTTTTAAATTTTTCTTTGAAAAATAGAATAAGACTGATAAACTTGCTATTAAATTACCGCATGCAGCAACATTTGCAGTTGTATAAACTGTCCAATCAAAAATTAAATAACAAACAGCTGCTAGAATGATAATAACAATCCTAATAAACTGTTCAATAACCTGACTAACAGCTGTCGGTGTCATATCAAGCTCTGCCTGTGCAAAACCTCTAGCTATTGAAATAAATGGAACTGTTAATAATACGACAGCTGTAATGATGATACTAGGTGCAAATTGACGACTTCCTAAAAAAACAGCAATTTCTTTATTAAAAATCACAAGTGATAATGATAATAGTGTTGTCATTATTATTTGAAAAACAAATAAAGCTTGTATGTCTTCTTTTTTATTTTTTTGACATAAGCTTGCCACTACATTTGGTAAAGCCGTTAGACTTAAAGCACTAATAATAGCTAACAATGGATAAATTTGCTGATAAGCATAGAAACCTCTATCACCAACTAAATTTTGATAAGGTATTCTATAAATAGCAGCTAATATTTTAGAAATAAGTCCACTAATAGTAATAAAGAGACTTGATTTACTAATTAGATTTAATGTTTTTTCGTTTTTTAATGTCACTAAGCATCTCTCCAAACAGCATGAGTTCTTCTAAAATCTCATGGTCTTTTTTATTTCTGATATCAAAAATGATATCAATTTTACCATTATTTTCTGCAATTTTAGCTTTTAAGTTGGTTTTCGACAATGCTTCAAAATAGTCTTGAGTAAAGTAGTATTTTAAGGAAGCTTTTTCAAATTTTATTGTAATTATTTTGTCTTTTCTCTCGACTAATTCAACAAATGCTTGGTCCATATAAGACTTAAGTAATCCAATTTCTAACAAATAGGCTACTTGATCAGGGTATTCTCCAAATCTATCTATGATTTCATCTTGAAGTTGTAAATAATCTTCTCGGTCATCAATTTCTCTGATACGCTTATAAATTTCAATTTTTTGTCTCTCGTCACTCATATAATTTTGAGGCAAATATGCATCAATTTGCAAGTTTATTTCAGAATTTCCTTTTTGACGGACAAATGTTTTTCCTTGTCTCTTAGCAATAGCATCCTCTAACAATTGTGAATACATTTCAAAACCTACTGAATCAATAAACCCACTTTGAGATGCACCTAAAATGTTTCCTGCTCCTCTAATAGATAAATCTCTCATAGCAATTTTAAAACCTGACCCCAGTTCAGTAAAACCTTTTATTGCTTCCAGACGTTTTTCAGAAACTTCAGTTAATACCTTATCTGGTCTATACATTAAGTAAGCGTAGGCAATTCTATTTGATCGTCCCACTCTACCTCTTAATTGATACAGTGTTGATAATCCCATATGATCGGCGTTTTCAACAAATAACGTATTAACATTTGAGATATCCACACCTGTCTCAATAATTGTAGTAGCAACCAAAACATCGTAATCACCATTAATAAAATCAATCAACGTATTTTCTAATTGAATTTCACTCATTTGTCCATGAACAAATCCAATTGAAGCCTCTGGTACAAGTTCTTGAAGTTCAGAAACCTTCTTATCGATAGAATCAACTTTATTATAAACATAAAAACATTGACCACCGCGATCCATCTCTCTTATAATTGCTTCTCTTACTAAACCAGGATTCGTTTCCAACACATAAGTTTGGACAGGATAGCGGTTTGTTGGTGGGGTTTCAATAACTGATAGATCGCGTATTCCTAGCATTGACATGTGAAGCGTTCTTGGTATAGGAGTTGCTGTTAGTGTGAGGACATCAACTTTCGTTTTTAATTCTTTTAATTTTTCTTTATGTTTTACACCAAATCTTTGTTCTTCATCAATAACAATCAAGCCCAAATCTGAAAATTGAACATCTTTAGAAAGAAGTCGATGTGTTCCAATAATAATATCAACTTGTCCTTTTTTTAGTTTTTCTAAGGTATCACCCTGTTCTTTTTTACTTCTGAAACGGCTTAATACATCAATCTCAATAGGATAGTTTTCAAATCTTTCTTTAAAATTTTCAAAATGTTGTTGAGCTAATACTGTAGTAGGGACCAAAATTGCCACTTGTTTATGATCATTCACAGCTTTAAATGCTGCCCTCATAGCAACTTCAGTTTTACCAAATCCAACATCACCAACGAGGAGTCTATCCATAGGATGATTACTTTCCATATCCTGTTTAATTTCTCTAATAGAACGAATCTGGTCTTCAGTTTCAACATAAGGAAAATCATCATCAAAGGATTTTTGTAAATCATCATCGGCTGAGAAGGAAAATCCTTTTTGTTGACTTCTCTCAGCATATAATTTTAGTAAATCATCTGCAATATCTTCAACTTGTTTTGCTACTTTTTGTTTTGTTTTTTGAAAACGTCCGTCATTAAGTTTATTAATTTTCGGCTCTTTTCCATCTGCAGAAACATATTTAGATAGTGATTCAATTTGTTCAACTGGTAAAGAAATTGTATCTGAATTTTGGTATTGAATAGT
This sequence comes from Streptococcus uberis, assembly GCF_900475595.1. Lineage (NCBI taxonomy): Bacteria > Bacillati > Bacillota > Bacilli > Lactobacillales > Streptococcaceae > Streptococcus > Streptococcus uberis. The sequence continues at coordinate 6,844 of NZ_LS483397.1, read as the reverse complement.
GACATAATCTCTATGAATACCGTGGATCTGAATAGTTTCTATTCCTAAAAATTTACCAATTCCATGAACATTATGAACAACATAGTCCCCTTTAACTAGCTCATTGTAATCTTTTAATCTTTCAGCATTACTAATATTCGATTTTCTAACTTTACGTTTTATTTTTTTATGATAGATTTCACGTTCAGTAATGTAAGCTATTTTTTCATCAGCAAGATAAAATCCGGATGAAAGACTTCCAATTACAATTTGAATTTTCTGACGTTGTAATTCATTTGACGATACTAGTGGAGCAGAAAAATGATATTCTGAAAAATTTTTCATTAATCTATCGTAGGAATTTTGTGACTCAACTTGAATTATTACTGTAGATTTCGATTTTTGATAGCGTGAAATTTCATCAATTAATAAAGGAAATTGACTAAAAAACTCCTGCATCGAATATTGTGTAAATTGATGAATTTTATCAAATTTAATATTTCCTAAACCTTTATGGAAATTTGAAAAGAATGTTGCAGGTTTATAATTTCTAATTTTTTTGTAATTATCATCAAAATAAGATAGTGAAGGAATAGCTTTACTTGACTGTAAATCATCTGTCAATAAATTTGCAATTTCTAAATCAAATTTGGCATTTTTATCTAGAATTTTTTGAAAATCATCAAAGAATATTGGAACTCCTTTAGTGATATAATCCATTAATGTCCATTTATCTTGATAAAATAATGAAATAAATTTTCTAATATCCTTATGACAATAGTCATTTTTGGAAACTGAAATAATTTCGGACAGGTATTTTTTTAAGTCATCATTTGCTACTTTATAGGCTTTTTCTAAATTATTTATACCTCTAATAAAATCGTTTTTCTCTAAAATAAGATCGCTAGCTGGACTAATTTCGATTTCATTCACTGTAGAAAGTGACAATTGTGTGTCAAGGTTAAATTCCCTAATTCCATCTACTTCATCTCCAAAAAATTCAATACGATAAGGGTTTTCTTTAGTGATTTCATATACATCTAAAATATCACCTCGTTTACTATACTCCCCTGGATGAAGTACTTGTGAAACTTTATGATATCCCATAGTTGTTAATTGTTTTACAATTGTGTCAAGATTATATTCATTTCCAATACTTAAAGATAAATAACTCGTCAAGAAAGTTTTTGGGCTTGGTAAGAGTACTCTTAATCCTACAATACTAGTTATTAAAATACCTTTTTCAGTATCATCTAATAAAAATTTTATAGCCTCAACTCGTGAAATGGTTTTATCTAAGGATGAGAAAATAAATTCAGCTGCTGCCACATCATCTGAAAAAAATTGGTAAATGTATTCTTCTCCTAATATTGCTGATAAATCTGATGCCAATTTTTCAGACTCATTTTGACTGGAAGTTACTACCACTAACTTCTCATCTTGACTTTCAAAATTTGCTGCAATTGCTAATGCTTTACTTGATCCTGATAATCCCATTAATAATTGTCTACCAAGTGTCATGCTACCAGAATACCAAGATTGTGCTATTTGACTTTGACTAAAAAGTTCTAAAATATCCATTTTTTACCCGTTGTATTTTTGCATAGTTTTTTCAAAATTTTTCACTTGTAAATAATAATTGACAGCGTTGTCAACCTTATTTAAAGTGTTTTTTATGGTTATGTCGTCATCTTGATCAAATTTTCCTAAAACATGATTAATAACTGTCATACCTTGTTTTGGTCGTCCAATACCAATTTTAATTCGATCAAATTCCTGTGTCCCAATATGTGAAATAATTGATTTTATCCCATTGTGACCACCTGCAGACCCTTTTTGCCTGAATCTAATTTTTCCAACTTCCATATCTAAATCATCATATATCACAATTAAATCCTGAATCGAAATATTATAGTAAGTTAATAAAGCCTTTACAGCTATACCACTGTTATTCATAAATGTAACTGGTTTAACAAAATATATTTTTTCCTGATTGATAAAAGTTGACCCCACAAGTGCTTTGAAATTTTTTTCTTCTGTAAAGTTAATGTCAAGATTTTTTACAATAGTGTCAATTGCCATGAATCCAATATTATGTTTTGTATTATCGTATTTAGAACCTGGATTGCCTAATCCTACAATCATTTTTACCATATTATCTCACTTTCTATAAACGTCAAAAGGGTTGGAAATAACTTCCAACCTTTTTAACTATTTTTATTATCGTTATACATTAAATCTAAATTCCATGATATCGCCATCTTGAACGATATATTCTTTACCTTCTTCACGAAGACGACCAGCTTCCTTAACTGCCTTCTCACTACCATATTTAATTAGATCATCGTAACTCATTGTTACTGCTCTGATAAATCCTCTCTCAAAATCTGAGTGAATAATGCCTGCTGCTTGAGGAGCTTTTATACCACGTTTAAAGGTCCATGCTCGAACTTCTTTTTCACCAGCAGTAAAATAAGTCCCTAACCCAAGCAAATGATAAGCAGCACGTGTTAACTTGTCTACACCTGATTCTTTTAAGCCAATAGCTTCTAAAAATTCTGCCTTATCCTCATCATCTAATTCTGAAATTTCTTCTTCAGCACGCGCAGAAATAACAACTACTTCTGCATTCTCTGTCTGAGCAAATTCACGTATTTGTTTCACATAATTAATATCATCAGGATTAGCAACTCGATCTTCATCGACATTGGCAACATATAAAACAGGTTTAGTTGTTAAGAGAAAGAGTCCTTTTACAATTTTTGCTTCATCTTCTGTAAATTCAATTGTTCTAGCTGATTTACCATCTTCTAGAACCGGTTTAATTTTTTGTAGAACATTAAACTCTGCGACAGAATCTTTATCTTTTTGCGTACGTGCCATTTTTTCTACACGTGCATAACGTTTATTAATTGAATCTAAATCAGCTAAAATCAATTCTAGATTAATGGTATCAATGTCTGCCATTGGATCGACAAAAGCATCATCACGACCTTGTTCACGCATGACATTTTCGTCATCAAAAGCACGAACCACATGAACAATAGCATCTACTTCACGAATATTAGCTAGGAATTTATTCCCTAGACCTTCACCTTTTGAAGCTCCCTTTACAATTCCTGCAATATCAGTAAATTCAAAAGTTGTCGGAACTGTTTTTTTAGGAATAATTAACTCAGTCAATTTATCAAGACGTTCATCTGGTACTTCAACCATACCAACGTTTGGATCAATCGTTGCAAAAGGATAATTAGCAGCTTCTGCGCCTGCTTTAGTTATTGCATTAAAAAGAGTTGATTTACCAACATTAGGTAATCCAACAATACCAGCTGTTAAAGCCATAAGTTATTTTTCTCCGTTCAAAATTTCAATCAGTATTATTATAGCACAAACAAAAAGAAAATTGCCTATCTATTGATAGGCTAAAATAAATTTATCAGTAACTTAATAAACATAATCAAAATTGGTGCAAAAAAGATTATCCACCAATATTCGGATATTATGTCTATCAAAATAGTTAGACCATCTCGTTTCTCATATCTACCTGTCTCTGGATTTAGGACATATTCACGATTTGTAAGTAAGTGTAAATTCTCATCATCTTCTTCATCATCTTGATTAAAGTCAATCTTTTTTCCTAAAACCAATTCATCCAAACTAACTTTAAAAATTTCAGCAAGTTTGACTAAGTTTTCTAAATCTGGAGTTGCATCACCATTTTCCCATTTCGAAATAGCTTGTCGTGAAATAAAGAGTTGTTCTGCTAAAGCTTCTTGAGAAAGATTTTTTGCTTGGCGAAGAATTTTAAGTTGACTTGAAAATGGTGTCATTTTATCACCTGCTTTCTTTTTTCTTAATTATAATCTCTTTAAGCCCTTAAAAACAGCACTTTTTGTAGCAACTAAAAGTTGCAAATACCTACAAAAGAGCTATAATTTAAAGATTTTCAGGTTGCCCTATTATTTTTTTCATTTTCCGTTCAAAATCATGTCGACTCATCATAACAATATGATCACAATTTTGACATTGAATTTTAATATCAGCTCCTAGGCGAACAATTTTCCAAGAATTAGCTTTTTTACCAGTTTCTTTAATCACACATGCGTGTGGTTTTTTCATTTCTACTATAGTTCCTAGATGATACATGATGACTCCTTAATTCTTTTATGTAGTTACTATCATAACAAAAATAAGTCCCTTAGGACCTATTTTTTCTTGTTTAATTCGTTCTAACAGGAGTAATTAATTGAATAAATCCCTCTTCATCATCACCTGGAGTTAAGGTAAACGGTCTAACTGGAGAAACAAAACGAATTCTAACTGTTTCACTTTTAAGAGCTTTTAATGCCTCAATCAGATAAGTTGGATTAAATGATATTGTCAAATCACTTCCTGATTTTTCAACAATTTCCAACTCCTCATTTACTTTACCAACTTCAGGTGAATTAACATGAGCACTGATTGTATTTTCTTTTATTTCTAATTTTACAGTACCATTTTGGGTTGCATTAGAAATAAGAAAGGCACGTTCCATTGCATGACGAAGTGCTTGAGTATTAAATGTTGCCTCAGTTTCAAACTGATTTATCAGTAATCTATCTGTGTCTGGATAGTTTCCTTCTAATAACCTTGTATAGAAAGAAATATTTTCGCTTCTAAACAAAATTTGACTAGGAGAAAAGAAAATTTCTACTGTTTCAATATCATCTGTAAATACTGAAGAAAATTCACGTAAAGAACGACTTGGAATAACAACATTGAAATCTGTTGAAGCCTTATCTAATACCAATAATCTCTGACTCATTCTATGTGAATCTGTTGCTACAGCTTTAAAATCTTTATGGTTAGATAATGTTAAATGAACTCCTGTTAAGATTGGTCTGCTTTCTTGCGTACTAGCAGCGAATGCTGTTTCATTAATCAGTGATTTTAACAATTTCGTTTCTAAAACAAGAGGATTGTCTGTTGATACTTCTTGTAAACGAGGATATTGGTCTACATCTTTACCTTTAAGAGTAATTTCTGATTTACCACTTGTTAAAACTACTTGATGTTGTTCAATCTCTTTAAAATCTAAGGTAACATCAGGCAAACTAGAAATAATATTGATAAAGAAATTTGCTTCTAGAAGTATTGATCCTGTGTCTGTAATGAGTAAGCCAGCATTTTCATTTGAAACAGGAATTGTATTTTCAATTGAGATTTGTCCATTTGATCCTGTTAAGGTAATATCTGTTGAACTCACTTCAATTTTTATTGTTGAAAGGACAGGAATAGCATTTTTACTGCTAATCGCTCTTTTTGTAGCATTTAATGCTTGGATAAATAGAGAACGATTGATAGAAAATTGAATCATGGAAACTCCTTTATTTTATAAGTATAATATTTAGTAGTAGTAGTAGGTCTTGTGTATAAGGTGGAAAAGTCTCTAAAGACCATATTTATCAAGAATTAATGGTTGTTCACAACTTGTGGAAAAACGATTGCCATTTTTAAAACTTATCCACAATCACTTAATTTTATTTTTTATCGTCTCAATCTCAATACGGAGACTTTCATCTTCAATTATCATATTTTTGATTTTATTATAAGCATGTAAAACAGTAGAATGATCCCTTCCACCAAATTCTTTTCCTATTTTTGGAAGAGAATTATCTGTCATTTCACGCGCTAAAAACATTGCTACTTGTCGAGCGAGTACGATATTTTGGGTTCTTTTTGTAGCTTTAATTTCTTTAACAGTTACTCCATAAAACTTTCCTACCTGTGTTTGGATTTCTTCAATCGGGATAATTGTCATTTTAGGAGTATCTTGTTTTCGTGCCCTAATAGCTTCTGCAGCAATATCAACTGTAATTTTATCAATTTCTTTAAAGTTTGCTACTAAACTAATATCTTTTAATGCACCTTCAAGATCTCTGACATTAGAATCAAATTGTCCAGCAAGATATTCGATTGTATCTTGAGGAAATGTAAAATTATACTCTTGAATTTTATTTGTTAGAATAGCTACTCGTGTTTCAAAATCTGGAGGAGTAATATTGACAGTTAATCCCCACTTGAAACGCGTTACTAATCGTTGTTCTAAATCATTTAAATGATCTGGTGTCCGATCACTCGTTAAAACAATTTGCTTATTATTATTGTGTAATGCATTAAATGTATTGAAAAATTCTTCCTGAGTTCCTAACAATGTTTTTTTTGCCAAAGATTGGATATCGTCAATGAGTAACAAATCAAGATTTCGAAATTTTTCTTTTAGTTCATCCATAGTGTCTAAGCGAATATGGATGACAAATTCATTTATAAAATTTTCTGCTGTAATGTATTTAACTCGCGCCTTTGGATTATCTAGTAAAACAGCATTACCAATTGCATTTAATAAGTGAGTTTTTCCTAGTCCAGGACCTCCCCAAATAAACAGTGGATTATAAGTGGTACCTGGAGTATTGGCAACTGCTAATGACGCAGCTACAGCCCATCTATTCTCATCACCTTGTATAAAATTATCAAAACTATACTTAGGATTTAAATCTGAGGTAATTGCTGGAAGTGAATTTATTGTTTGTCGAGAAAAAATATGATTAGACGTGCTTTCTTCAATTTCTGAAGCTAAATCATCTTCAAATTGGTAGTTAACAGAGATGTGGGCATTGAAAACTTCAAAACCTGCTGTTAGAATAACATCTTTTAAATTTTGTTCCCAAAACAGTTCCTTCATTGGATCGAGATAAATGGTAGCTACTTGGTTTTCAACTTTAACCAAACGAGCATCTAAAACAAAAAATTCATACGTGGTTTGTTTTAATTGACTTTGTGCTAACTCCAAGATCCTATTCCAAAAAATAGTTTCATTTTCAGTCAT